>DASYEA010000131.1:0-3692 GCA_036499265.1 Schlesneria sp.
CAAGTGACGTTGCGCGGACTTGGCACGACGCCGGAATCCGAGATCCAGCAAGTCGCCAACGAAGAACGAATTGGCGTGGACTTCGAGGTCGATGCCAGTCCTGTGGCTCAGGGATCCTTCACGTTACCCTCACCACAAGTCTCCGCGGAAGTGATGGAGCGACTGACGGAACAAATGAAAGCCCGCGAAGCTCTGCTGCGAGACTTGCCGAACACGATTCATTGCGAATTTCGACCGACTGAAACGGGAGCGAAACTGACCGTCACCCTCGAAGATGCTTACTTCCAGTGGTTCGCTACCATGGTCCGCGATCAGATCGAGATGAACGAACTGCGATCACAACATGGACCCGAATCAATTAATCCGCAGCCAGCCCCATGACGCCTGATTGGGCGAGCTAAGGCAGAAACCGCAATCGTTCGGCAGGGGTTGGCAGGCGACACGATTCTTTCTTGCCGAAGAATCGATATCGGTTTCTGGCGACCAGAGTGTAGCCCAAATTTCGCAAAGGCAGCGGGATCAGCCAGAGCAGTGTGCCGATGATCTTCCAGCCGAGACTGAGTCGCCACAGCACGCGCACGGCGGCGGCCGATTTGCGGTAACTGCGACCTTTAACCCACAGGATCATCGTGTTGAGATTCTCGACATCGGCCGCCGTCAGCAGGCTGCGAGCGGTGTCACCTTGCAGGGGGGCGAACTTGATTGCCTGTTGGTAGTCGCGAACCATCACGAAGTCGACGGCATTGCTGCACAAGCCACAGACCCCATCGAAGAAGAGAATGCTCTCGACCGCTTCTTCGTTGCGATTATCGAGAGCAGCCACCAGGTCGGATGAGGCCGCGAGCGTTGCTGCAACACTACTCATGTCAACTGCCTCCTTCCTGTTTAGGGTCTTCATTTTATCCTACCTCATTCGGGCATGGCGAACCAAGAGAACTCTGCGGCAGACATCCAAACGCATGAATTTGTCTGTTTGCTTCGTTGTCCTAACCGCAGACGCAGGCAGGCATTAACTGTGCTGTTTCCGATCCCGTATTGACCCTTTTGGCGAATCGCTCGTACGATCCGCCGCGTTTTATTGCGGATCATCCGGGGGGATGCTCGAAATGTACCGGTCGAGATTGCTCGAAACGGTCGTCGTCAATCGCTGCCTGTTATTGACATTGGTGGTTGCGCTCGCGGTACGTCTGATTCTGGCAGTGACCGTGCAAGCTCAGGTTGATCGACCACCGGCTCGTCTGTGCCTTATTACCGGAGATGCCGAAGGGTATTGGGAACTGGCCCAGAACATTGTGGCTGGCAAAGACTTCTCTCTGTATCAACCGCCGCGATTTGTATCCCGCGTTCCAGGTTTCCCACTCTTGTTGGCTCTGTCGCAAGTGATGTTTGGGGAAAGTCCATTCGCTGCACGATGCCTGCTGGCCTGCGTGGGGACGGCGGCGTGCGGCTTCACATATTGGTTGGGGCGTATCGTCGCGGATCACACGGTCGGACTGTTGGCCGCGCTTTACACGGCCCTGTCTCCCACACTGGCATTATTCAGCGTGCTGATTCTGAGCGAGACCTTGTTCGCGGCGGTATTGCTACTAAGCCTGATTGCAATTGCCAAGCTTGTTCCTGCTCTACATGCGTCGCCTGAATCAACTGCTCGAAGCAATTCGACCTCATATTTACAGACATTCTTACAAAAGTTCGCGATCCCATTCGTCGCGGGGGCACTCATCGGAGTCACGACTTTGGTTCGACCCACTTGGTTGTATGTGGGGTCCGCCATCGCGCTGGTGACCGTTCTCGCTCAATTCCCCCGGCTCCCGTTGCGACACTGCGGCCTCTGTTTAATTGGAATCGGCTGTGGCATCGTGATCTCGATGGCCCCCTGGACGATCCGCAACTACGGCGTGACGGGGCACGTTGTCCCGACGACGTTATGGGTCGGGGCCAGCTTATACGACGGGCTGCATCCGGCCGCGACCGGTGATAGCGATATGCAATTCTTCGAGGATGACCGGTTGTTGTACCAGATGAGCGAGTACGACGTGGATCGCGAATACCGCCGGCGAGCGTGGGACTTTGCCGCTCGAAACCCCGGTCGAGCGATCTGGCTCGCGATGAAAAAGCAGCAGCGCTACTGGAGCCTAGTGCCGAATGCGGCTCAGTTTCAAGACTGGCGCATGAAGCTTGTGGTCTGCGTTGCGGCATTACCGCTGATGATGTTTGGGGTCTACGGCGTCTGGGTTTCGCGAGGTAATTTAACGGTGCTGGCGTTGACCGCCGGGCCAATCCTGCTGTTTGCGGCATTACATCTGCTGTTCGTGGGATCGTTGCGATATCGCCTACCCGCCGAATATCCCTTCGCTGTGCTTGCAGGCATCGGATTGAAGAGCCTGTTCTTGCGGTCGTTCTGCGTTCGGAGTGTGACCGCATGAGTCCCTGTGATGGAGTTCCCTCTTGAGTGCGATCTTCAAATGGATGATCGTGCTAACGCTGCTCATTGCGGTGGCCGGAGGGAGCGGCGCGTACTGGTGCTATGTTCGTAGCGATGAAATGTTGCGAGCCGGGGTGCTCGAACATCTTCAAGGGCTGGCACCGGCTTTGAAGTTCGGTGTTGAGCAGGCCAAGTTCGACTTTAGTGGCCGAGTGCGATTGCTCGGCGTGTCGATCCAGTTGCCGGGCGATGTTGAACCGGCACTGTACGTGGAAGAGATGGTCGTCACGCTCGACGATCAACAGATGACCGACTTCGAAAAGGTCACGATTCAGCGTCTGCGGCTGATTCATCCGCAACTGCATCTGGTTCGACAACGGGATGGTCGCCTGAACTGGCAGGGGATTGAATGGCATCTGAACAAGTCGCAACCGGTTCCGGAAATTCTGATCGAACACGGGACGGTCGTTGTTGAGTTACAGCGGGCTGATGCGTCGGTTCGCAAGCTCAAATTGGCCGATCTGAACGTCACATCAATGCCAGCTGCGGCTCGCAAGATCACGGCGGCGATTTCCACACGGATCGAACCGGCTGGGCCATTGAGTGCGACGATCGATGCGAATCTCGACGGTCCGCCGCTCAAAATCGAAGCTAAGTGGCTGCGGTTACCCGTCGATGACGATCTACTCGATCTGATCGGCGAACTGTCACCTGCGGTGCAGGGCAAGTTACTCGATGCCCGACAGGCGATGACCAGGTTGGCCGCGACGCAGGCTGCGGCCACTCCGCTTCGGCCCCGCACAGTTGGTGACAATGGGTCGCGACTAAATGCTTCGTCTGTTAGTTTGAAGTCTCAACTGCCGGACGTTTCGCAGACAGCCCCGATGCCGTTCGGGCTGAAATGCGACTGCGATCTGCATTGTCGCCTGAACTGGGATGGCCCGGACACCCCTTTGCAGTACCAGGTGCTGACGGAACTGCACAGCGGCCAATTGAGCAACGTGCTGTTGCCATTTCCGATCTATGAGATCAGCGGTTCGATTTATGCCGACCCCCAGCAGGTTGTTTTTCGCGATGTCCGTGCTGAAAACGGAGCAACCCGGCTATTCCTGAATACGCGAGTCTCACCGAACCAACCACCGCAGATTAAGTTGCAGGTTCGCAATTTCCAGATCGACGACGCAGTGAAGGCACGACTGCCTGAAGAGCTGCGTATAATGGTCTATTCGCTCTCCCTGGCAGGCGTATGCGACCTGGATTGGGCCTC
>DASYEA010000132.1:0-3311 GCA_036499265.1 Schlesneria sp.
CACTGATCAGTCCGCTTGAAAGTCTGTGCGCCATCTGATTTCATGCCGCGCGGGGGCGACTTTCGCTCCCATTTGTCTGCATGGCACCTATTAGGAATCAGACTCGAATGGCAAAGAAAAAGTCTGTGAAAAAAGCGATCAAGAAGCCAGCACGTCTGGAGCGAATTGTCTTGCGAACAGGCGAAGCGCTGGTTGAGGCTGAGCCAGCCTATTCGGCCGCCGAACCTGAGGTGGTGATCGGTGAACTGGACGGTCCCGTCGGTTTTGCGATCGCCAACTTGATCGGTGATCAGTCGCGCGGGCATTCGAAGGTCTTCGCCATTTTGAATTGCGACGTGCAAGTTCGCCCCGTGACATTGATGGTCAGTAAAGTCTCGGTCACCAGCACGAAATACACGAACATCCTGATGGGGTCGGTCCAGGCCGGGATCGCCAATGGAGTTCTGGACGCCGTTCGAGCGGGCGACATCCCCAAGGAAAAAGCGAACGATTTGGGGATCATCGTTTCGGTCTGGCTGGACCCCAGCGTGACCGAAGTCGAAGTCGATCACAACATCCTGTTCGAGACCAATCGCCAAGCGACCGCGAAAGCGATTCACAAAGCGATGCACAACGAACCCGGCATCGATTGGCTGCTGAAGAACCAGGCCAACATCACACATTACTTCCATCAGCTAGGGGTGGAGCGGAAGCTGTAGGTTCTGACCCCAAGTGATGGGTGCATTCGCGTGAGCAATGCACTCATCACGACGACTATCTCAGAACTACATTGTTGATGCGACGCTTTCAAACCCATTTTCCGTGGGCGCGGGCAGAGCAATTGGTTCGACATCGACGGAAACCGACATCGTGTGCGTCCCCCCACCGACGAACACGCCCTTGATGGGACAGACATCGGTATAGTCGCGGCCCCAAGCCACTGTGATGTGATCCAGGTTGATGAAGCAATCGTTGGTCGGATCGACATCGACCCAGCCGATCTCGTTGCAAAAGACGGATAACCAGGCATGTGACGCATCGGCCCCGATCAGACGTGGTTTGCCTGGCGGGGGAATTGTGCGGAGGTAGCCGCTGACGTAACGAGCGGGCAGGCCAATCGAACGCAAACAGCCGATCTGCAAATGAGCGAAGTCCTGGCAGACGCCGCGTCGCAACTCTAACACTTCTTCCAGTGGAGTATTCACCGTGGTTGCTCGCGGATCGTACTTGAAGTCTTTGTGAATCCGCGTCGTCAACTCGCCAATCGCTTCGAGGATCGGCTTGCCAGCAGGAAAGGAAGGTTCTGCATAATCGCGAAGATCAGGAGAGGCCAGCACCGACGGAGAGTTGAACAGAAATTGCAGAGCCTCCAAGCGATCCTGATTCTGGGTCTGGTGGACGCCGTCTCGAATGATCTCCCACGCAGGCGATTTTGCAGAGGCGGTCACTTCACGTTCGCGCACGTCGACGCGACTGGTGGAAGAAACGCTTAGGCGTCGATGTCCTTCAGGAATCGAAAACGAATGCACCTGATTCCCGAAATAGTCGTGACGACGGCTGACGACATCGGGATGCGGCTTAATGTGCAAACGCGAGTTGTAGCAAGACTGTGATGCCGTATCACGAGGTGTCAAATGCACCTCGTTGTGACAGACCGGCACCGTATCACCATACCGATAGGTCGTAGTATGTATGATTTTGTAGGTCGCGATCTTGATGTCGTTTCTCATTTCTAAAAGTCGATTGGCACAGATCGGTCAGCCTTGAAAACCGCCATGTGAGTCAGGGTAATGTCGAATCGCCCTTCATTCCTGCTGGTGATTCCGATTCCTCCGGAGCCTTTGACCGGAATTCTGTCAACTGCCGTGTCAGGCCTGCATGAATCAGATACTTTGACGATATCACATCCGACAGTCGCGGCAACTGCGACGCTATCTTCCCCAGCATTTTGTCCAGATTCTGCCGTTCATCGGGGGCTCGCATTCGAGCGAGTTTTTCGGCCGAGAGCATCCGCACGCTGGTCAGCGCCGACAGGCCAATTCGCTGTTCTTCGCCGATCAGCGGAAGGTTCGGATCACGCGGAAGGTTGTCGACGTGCTCGCACAATAACACCAATTGCGATGCCAGCGAGCGCGGATTCGTTTCATCGGTAATCAAGAGATCCAGGACGGCGGCCAACTGCAAGTTGTTCAGATATCGGACTCGGTACGTAATGGAACAGTCCGCCACTTCGAGCACGGCATCGAGGACGGGTGCCTCGCGATCTTCCAGCGGCAGCAATAGATTTCGGACCAGCATGATCGTGTGCATCGACCGCTCGATGCGTCGCCCGAGGTCCAGGAATCGCCAGCCCAACGTACGAGTCATGCTCTCGGACACCAGGCCGCTGAACGCCAGCAAATCGATTATCAACCGGTTGAGTTGTTCCAGTAACCGGTTCAGGTCGGACTGGGCGAACTCTCGGCGACCGATGAATTCGTGATAGATTCGATTGATCAAGCGCCAACTGTCATTCGACAGACGTTCGCGAACCAGCGAAGCCGTGCGGTTCATTGACGTGAGCGTGGATCGCAAACTGGAAGCCTCGGTGTCGCTGAACACCGCCATGGGCAGTGCGACTTCGATCGCCGGTAGATGCTGACGCATGTCTTCCACCGCATAGCCCGGCTCGATCTGCCCAATTTCTGCCAAGCCCCGCAGCAAGACCGAGACTTCCGGCGAGTTGCCAGCGACCGCTTCGCCAGTCATCCGCGCGATCGTCGTTCGCAGCAGTCGAGTGGCCCCCTCGGCTCGTTCGGCGTGTCGGCCCAACCAGTACAAGTTGTCGGCGATACGGCTCGGAAGCTCGGCTCCACTGCGACGAAGCTCCTGAACAAAACCGGGCGGGTTCAGCAGAGATACCGGGGGCACGGGACCATCGGAAAGCACCCAGGCGTCCTTACTTCCTTCGCCGCTTGAAATGGAAATATCTAATTTGTGCGCGACGGGAGAAACGCGGGCCAGGCCACCGGGCATACAGATGTAGGACGAACCTGATGCCACGAGGTAGGTGCGCAACGCAACCGGCCAGGACTCGACACCAGATCGCAGCCAGACAGGCGCCTGAGAACGTTGAATTTCCGACTGTGCGATGTAGTCGGCTGGGCGTGCCTTAATCGCATCGACCAGCTTTTCGCGTTGCCCCTTGGAGAGACGTTGCACGACGACGGGCTCTCGATGAACATCGCGATAGCAGGTCCGGATGGTCAGTTGGTCGAGATGCTGCAGCACGTAATCCAGTTCAAGTTTGCCGCCACACCACCAGGTCGGAACGGAGGGGATAATGAGTTCTT
>DASYEA010000133.1:0-12332 GCA_036499265.1 Schlesneria sp.
CAATGGCAGCAGGTGCGCTGCTGCTTGTGTCATTGGCGCTCTTCGGGATGGAAATGCGCAGCCGAGTGATGCATGACGCGCTTGCCTTCACGGATGATGCTCGTCATCAGCGATTAATCGTGTCGATGAAGGACACAGTCACCGTCTTCTATTGGAAGATTCCTGACGACGAGCACGGTGCCGATCTCTTCGAATCGATCCCTTCGGGCAATATCAATTTTTTCATGGCCGATATCGAGTACATGCGATCACGGCCAAATTTTAGCGAGGTTCGCATTCCCTACTGGTGCCTGATCCTGCCACCGACTCTGATTGTCGGCGGACTGCTGTTCTGGAAGCCAAGGGCCATACCGCGGTGATGCCATCTGTTCGACGATATGCCGCGCGCTTGATCATCGGGTTCATTCTGATCGCCCTGGTCTACGTTTCGCTCGCGATCTGGATCCCGGGTCAGCGCGAGTTGCGGATTGCTCGTCGAATCGAAGCGTGCGGTAGCCGGTGTGTCTTCAAGTACATTGGCCCGGTATGGATTCCGCTATCCATTCGAGAAAGATTCTTCTTCTTGCAGCGGATCGAAGGTGTCGACTTCAAACAGCGGACCCCGCCATCTGACGTCTTTAAAGATCTTGAATTCTTATCGTCCATGTCCTGGTTGACTTTGCGTGGGACCGGGATCACCGATCACGATCTCAAATCACTTCGCGGTCTGGTTAATCTTCGGCTTTTGCAACTCTCGATGACTTCTGTGACGGATGCCGGCCTGCAGGAGTTGCAGGGCTTAACGAAGCTTGAGGACCTATATCTGTCGAGTTGTGCTCTGGGCGGCTCAGGGCTGAAATACCTGCACGGAATGAAGTCCCTCAGTTCCCTCAGTCTTGGTGCCACCTGGGTCACCGACTCATCCCTGAAAGATCTGGAGGGGCTGACAAAACTTGAGTACCTGCAGTTATCCCACTGCTCCCTCGACGACACTGGACTGCACGCCCTTCGCAACATGACATCGCTCAAGAGTCTTTATCTCGATCGAACTCGCGTCACAGATTCAGGGTTGCAAGAGTTGCAGGGGCTGACGGCACTCGAGCAGCTGTATCTGGATCATTGTCCTGTAGACGGCTCGGGACTCAAGTTTCTCAACAGAACAACCTCGCTGACAACTCTTTGCCTTCGCGGATCTCAAGTAACAGACTCGGGGCTGGAAGGCATCGAAGGACTGGTTGCATTGAGTGTGCTGTCGCTCGACGACACGCAGATCACTGATGAGGGTTGCGTGCACTTCAAACCGTTGAAGCAACTGCATCAACTCGATTTAAACAAGACGGCCAACACGCCTGCCGGGCGAGCTAAACTGAGAAGCGAACTACCAACGTGTCGCATCGAACCCAGTCCCTAACCGTAGGATGGGCTTCCAGCCCGTCATTTCTTCTCTGCAGCAGGGACCCCCGACAAAAAACGAAGGCAATGGGCTGGAAGCCCATCCCCCAACGGGCCTCAACAATCTGCCACATTCTTTGCAAAGTTTCCCAAATAGGGGCTTCTTTGAGTCACGCGAGTTGATCTATACTCTCGCCCGGCCCACCTGATTCATCAGGCCGGGTCTTAACACTGATGTGGCACTGTAACCAACAGGCCGCAGTCTCGTTCACCACGAGATTGCGGCCTTTTTTTGTCTTTGGAGGCTGGCCCAATGGATGTACGCAATCAATCTTTGATGTCTGGTGTCACCTACGGCCAACGTCGACGCGACAGCAGTCAAGTCGACTGGACTGCCCCCAATCGGGGCAAATATCCCGTCAGTCACGTCGACACGTTTCTCAATCGGTATACATCGCTCGCCTCGGTCTATCGCGACTATGACGAGGCGCTGCTTGATGATCGGTCCAATGCCCGCTTCATGCGGAACGATGTCGGCATCCGCGAATGCCTCGATTCTCGACAGCGATCCGTCGCACTGTTGAACTGGCATATTGAGCCCGAAAATAGCTCGTCCGCCGATCAGCGTGAGTTCTGTTCGCTGCTGGAAGCGATCTGTCGGCGGATCAGTCACTTCACCGAGTACCGACGCAACTGCCAGCACGCGATCTGGTACGGCAAGTACGGCATTCAACATCGCTGGGGCGTTCAGATCGTCAACAACAAATCGGTCTGGATGCCAACGCCGCGACACCAGGATGACTGGGGCTGGAAACCGCTCAACGGTGACAAGCTGGTGTTCCGCCAGCAACGCCCTGATCGCCCTCTGCAACCTGGTGAATACGAAGGCCAGATCGGGATTCGCGTGGGCAATCGCTACAGCATGGGCGACGTGATCAACGGTCGCTGGAAGGTGCAGCCGACCGACTATGGCCTGGGCTACTTCCTGTCTCCCAACGAGCGACGGTTGCTGCTGATTCACAAGCATCACATCGAAGATGCCGACTATGCCGATGGCGTGCGAGCGGGCTCGATCTATGGCGTCGGGATCCGTTCGGTCATCTACTGGGAATGGTTTCAAAAACAGGAGACGATGGCGTTCCTGATGGAATTCCTCGAACGGATGGCGGGTGGCATCCAGGTCTGGAAGTATCCGCAAGGAAACCAGCAAGCTCACGATGAAGCGAAGTCGGCCGCGGAGGGCTACAACAGCGGCGAGCAACATATCCTGCTCGTCCCGGTTCCCGTCGGCGACACCGGCCAGTACGGTGTCGAGATCATCGATCCCGGCTTCCAGGGAGTCGAAACGCTGCATCAATTGCTGACGCAGTACTTCGGCCATCGCATTAAGCGATACATCCTGGGTCAAGTGCTGTCGTCCGAATCAGAAGCGACGGGAATGGGATCGGGCGTCGCCGAATTGCACGCCGACACGCTGCTGCAGATCCTGCAGAGTGACTCGGCTAATTTGGAAGAAACGCTGACCAGCGACCTGCTCGGCTCGATCATCCAGATCAACGTGCAGAAGGGACTCTGGTCCGAACCCGGCTTCCGCTCGCGGTTCGTGATCCAGACCGAACAGGCCGACATCGACAAGCAACTGCAAGCCTGGACCTCGCTGCTTGATCGCGGCTTGTCGTTCCGCAAACGCGACCTCTACCAACTCGTCGGAGCTGCCATCCCCGGCCCCGGCGATGACGTGTTAGACCCGAAAGGCCAGCCAGCTCAAAAAGGTGATCCCCAT
The DNA here is from genome assembly GCA_036499265.1 of Schlesneria sp. Classification (GTDB taxonomy): domain Bacteria; phylum Planctomycetota; class Planctomycetia; order Planctomycetales; family Planctomycetaceae; genus Schlesneria. The sequence continues at coordinate 3,155 of DASYEA010000133.1, forward strand.
GGTCAGCATCCCAGCGGGAAACCAGCCGTCACTTCGGGTGCCACTGGTGGCGGCCTTGAGCCACCAGTGTCTTCCAAGATTCAAAAGGCTCCGACAACACCTCCAGCCCAACCCATCACAAATGTGGGCGAGCGACACAACCACTCGCTGACTCGTCAATCGTGAACAGACCACTCGATCACCAACGGAGGTACCCATCAATGACTTCAACCAAACGCCAAACCAAACTCGGATTAGCACCACCCAGGACACGAGTCGAATGGGCTATTGCCAGGTACAACTGGTACCGCGCCTGCGGCCTGCTGAGCGGTTCAGCACAGACCACCAGGACCACAACTCACGAGCGATCACCAGATTCACCGCCACCAAAGCCGCATCTCAAGTGGTACCCGCTGAGTAAGCCGGACGACGACATTTCTGCGTCCAATCAACGAGTCGCTGCAAGCACGCTCCCGGCACCACCCCGCCGCCGCGGTTTCCAACGAATCGAAGATACTGATGCCAGCACGATACTGGCTCGGTACCAGGCCGAGAAAGCGTCGACGAAGGGGCCTGTTTCAGATGGTCAGTTCGATCCCTCAAAGCACCCTCGTGCCGAAGCGGGTCAACGCGACGGCGGACGGTTTGTCAAAGCGGGTGAAGGAACGACAGCAGCAGCCACTGAACCATTCGAGCAACATTTCACGACGCCACTCCGGCAGCACTATGTTGTGTCGTCTCAGTCTGAATGGAATCACAAGCAGCATTCAGGTCTGCACGTACCAGGTCTCAGTCGCGATCGATCTGAGAAGTTCCTGAAGTTCATGACTCAGGGGAGCAAGCTTCGCCAGGCGCTCGCGACGAATGCGGTGAATATCTCTCGCGCTCGAGAGGAATTCATGGCGTCTGCGGCGATGTCACCATTGTCTGTCCGCGAGCAAGCAGTAGCGTTTCAAACCAAGATTGTGCAACTCGTTTTAGAACAACAGGCTTTGCAGAAACAGTGGTCTCAACTGGAAACCGAATACCAGCAGGCGGGTTTGCACACTCAAAAAGTTGCGGGTTATCAGGAGGGAATCGACAAGAACGGCAAGCAAGTTTCGTCGTCAGGAACCGGTTTGAGTAGCGCGGTCGAAGCATTCGACAAATCGCATTCACCCATCGAAGGTGATTCCGGATGGAGGCAAATCAATGGTGACCATTCTGAAGAACAAATCCTTGCCGACCCTGCAGAGGCTACGTCGGAGGCGCAGCAAGGTGTCGCCCTTCAGACACGTATTGCGGAGCGTCAAAGCCAAGTCGATGCCCTCACACGCCAACAGAATGCGGCGAACAGTGAGTTGCAGATTCTAAAAGGCCACTACCTCAAAAGTCGCGCGACCAAGGATCGAATCAAGGCGTTGGAGGCGTTTGTCACCTTCTCTCAAAAGATGACCAAGAAATATCAGGCAGAAATCAATCGCGATCGAGCATCATTGGCGAATGGCCAGACCCTGCCGGAACTTCCCAAGCTGACCGAAACGGGTCCAGGCAGTAGAGAGGGAAGTCGCCCTCATCTCAAGTGGATCAAAGACGCACGCATCATGGCTGATTTGGCGAGCGCGTCGTATGAGGATGCAACCCTGTCGAAAGCTGCGAAAGACTTGGGCTGGTCGAAGGCACGCGAGTTTCGTAACGACGAGACGGGGTTCAACGCGGTGCTGTTCGTCAATCACAAGACAGGAGAATCCGTCCTCGGTTTTGCAGGCACGACATTCAAAGACCCGAGAGACCTCATCGTGGCAAATGGTCGACAAGGGCTCGGGTTCAAAGACAGACAATACGAGCAGGCAATTCAGCTCACTGCGCAACTGAAGAAAAAATTCCCGAATCTACGATTGACCGGACATTCACTCGGGGGAGGCCTCGCCTCGGCAGCAGCGATTGTCAATCGCATTGGAGATACGGTCACATTCAACGCCGCTGGTGTCCATCCGTCGACCGTGCGTCGGTATAAGATGGATCTGAGCAATGCCACCGGGCTGATCAGGGCGTTCCGGGTCAAAGGCGAAATTCTTAGCACTACCCAGGACGCCAGGTTGCCCATCCCAATAATCGTGCAAAAGGCAGCGTTGCGCGGCAAGACCATTTCAGATCCCATGCCAAACGGAGTCGGAACGAACTATTGGCTCGATTCTGGTTCTGGATCGACTGTCGACAAACATGGAATGGACCACATTCAAAAAGGCTTAAGTCGTCCAACTTCGTGAGACCACGACAATCCAAATCGGACAACCCTTGGGGGTGTCAATGAAAAAGCGTTATAAATCGAACCTCGCGACGCCTTGAAGTGAAGAGGTCAGTTTTGTTCGTTTGCGGATTGCCATCCGATCCGTTTTTTCCCAGATAATCGCGAAGGAGAAGCTGTGGATCTCGAAACAGAATTTTGGCTTCAGGCGATGGGTGTGTATGCGATCCTGGCGATTCTGGCGCTGGGAAGCTTCTGCCTCGTGATGTGGCTTGTCGGGATCCGGACACTCCACGATCTTATGGATGTCGAAAAGGTCGTGGGGTGCATCCTTTTGTTTGTGAACGGTGCAATGGCAGTGGTCGCCGGGACCGTGGGACCCGTGGTAAGTCTTCTGGTCCTGCTGTTTTGCGACAACGCGCCAGGTTCCGATTGTCTTGCCTTCGCGTTCAGTGGGCTGCTGACGTCGGGGATCGTTGTGGCACTTTCGACGTTCGCCATAGTTGCCATGCTGAGGAAAGACGACCGAGCGGTCTGGTATCTCTATCTCTACCCAGTTCCGATATTCACGTACGCCAGTTGGATGTTCCTTATGATGCCCATCGGGACTCTTGTCTGGGGAGGATTCATGAGCATCAGCCTGTTGGCGATGATCTATGCACTAATCATTCGAAAACCTCGCCACCCCGTCGCCAAAGCGAACCCCCCCACCGATCCGGTCGAAGCCGCGATCGATCAATGATTTTGCGGGTGCTTTGCAATGTCGCATAGGCAACGGAAGGCTCGCGACACGTTCGTTTAACGCTGTGCATCAGCCGTGGCTTCAATCGCTTTCGCAGTATGGCATTTCCGACTCGAACAGGATCAATCGCCGTTGCAATGAACCAGCGCAGCCTGCTCTATTGCACTACTACTTCATCACTATCGTCGTCAATATAGAAACCACTCCTTTCGTGCCACTCTCTGATTCACATATTCCTCACGTATCGGATCGCGCATCAGCCGTCGCGATTCGCTCTCCGTCTTCGCAACTCCGCGGCCTCAGGTCAAATCTCTTCTTCGTCCATCTCGTGTGCAATTGTGAGAGTCGTGGTCCCTCTTTCAACTCAACGAGTTAAGTTCGCGTCACCCACAATTTGCGAGAAAGTTACCAAAAACATTCAAGACGCGTATTGACTTTTCCCTGTTTCAAGGCACAATCATGCCTGTCTGAAACAACCGTGGACCGTAACCAACGGCCACACCCTGTTCGCCAAAAGTGCGTAACGAGGTGTGGCCGTTTTTTTTGTTTCCAGTCGCCATCTCACCGGAACTCGCCATGCCCAAACGCAAACCAGCTTCCTCGACACTGCCATCAGCGGACACTTCAGCGATCGAAGGTACTGCCACCAAGAGGAAATCGCCTGGACGCCCGCGAAAGAGCGCAGCAAGCACTCTTAATAAGACATCTCAGAAGACACTTGGCGAAGCGCCGTCGGAATCAAATGAGGCCTCTCCCCTCGTGCAGTTGACTCAAGTCGCTGGAGTCATTCCAGCCGAGAACCTGCAGCAACTCGCCACCGCAGTTCAGTCGGGCCGATGGCTCTTCGCCGTCTGGCACGTCGCCGACGGCCGCCTGCACCTCGAACGAACCGCCACCAACTTCCCCACAGTCGACCTCGACAAATCCGTCGTCATGCTCACCGAAAACCTGAAAGAACTCAGCGACCCCAGTTGAGTCTTCCCTCCGTCGCTTGGCCCTCGCCCCTTAGCCCGCATCCGGCATCGCCATGAAAAAACCCCCGAAAAAGCTGGTCCTCTGCTGTCGCCTCTGCCCCGGCGACATCATGACCATGACAGTCGCCGTTCATTCATTGCACGAAACCTATCCCGGCGAATACCTCACCGACGTCCGCACCCCCTGCCCAGACATCTGGCAAAACAACCCCTGGATCACCCCCATCGCCGATAACGACCCGGATGCGACACGAATCCAGATGGAGTACCCGCAGATCAACGTCAGCAATCAGCGTCCGGTCACCTTTGTCGAAGCGTACACGATGTTTCTGGGCGAGCAATTACAGCGACCGCTGCGAGCGACAACGAACCGACCGATGCTGTATCTGTCCGACGAAGAAAAAGGCTGGGTCAACCAGATTCGCGAACACATGACACGAGGAAAAGATGTCCGATACTGGATCTTGAACGCGGGCGTCAAACAGGACTTCACCGCCAAACAGTGGCCCGTCGAGTCTTATCAGGATGTGGTGGATCGAACGCGAGGGCGCGTGCAATGGGTCCAGATCGGTGAATCTAATCACGACCACCCCAGCCTGAGTGGCGTCATTGATCTACGTGGGCAGACGAACACTCGGCAACTGATCCGCCTGGTCTATCACGCTCGTGGTGGCCTTGGACCGGTCACGTTTCTACAACACTTATGCGCGGGATGGCAGAAGCCCTACGTGTGCCTGCTGGGAGGCCGAGAACCACTCCCCTGGGTGCAATACCCGCTGCAGCACACGCTGCACAGCCTGGGATTGCTTCCCTGTTGTCACGAATCAGCCTGCTGGCGATCACGAGTCCAAAAGCTGGACGACAACGATCACAAGAACAACAGCCTGTGTGACTGGCCCATCATCGGCCTGCGCCGCCCCGTCGCCAAATGCATGGCAATGATCAGCCCTCAGGAAGTCATCAGCGTCGTAGAAAGGATCCTGGCGGCATGAACACTCAACAAATACATTCGGTGTCGTCACTGACATCGCCCCTGTCTGTGGTGAGCAGGGCCGCAGAAGCAGTGACGACATCGGCGAATCATCGGCAAGTCACCGTTGTCGCCAACGGCTGCTTCGACTGCCTGCACGCCGGCCACATCGCTCTGCTGAGGTTCGCCAAACAACAAGGCGATCACCTGATCGTCCTGGTGAACTCGGATGAAAGCGTGAAAAGGCTGAAGGGCAATTCGCGACCGATCATGCCACTGGAACACCGTATTGCGCTCTTAGAGGCCTGCCGATACGTCGACGAGGTCATCGTGTTCGAGGACGACACGCCGGAACGGGCCGTGGAAGTGATTCGGCCGGATGTGCTGGTGAAGGGTGACGACTATCGCGATCACGAGGTTGCCGGGCGTGCTTACGCGGGAAAAGTCGCATATGCCCCTCTACTGCAGAATGTCAGCACGTCCCGAATAGTCACCGCGATCGTGCTTTCGCACTGAAAACGAACGACGAACAAGACAGCAAACGAAGGTCGAACATGCAAAGTAAAACGCTCTACATCGCGGCCAGTCATCAGTCAGAAAACATTCCACTGGCGCACTGCCTGGGTGATGTTCTGACATCGATACGCGTCGCTCAAATTTGGATTGCGATGGAACAGCCAAGCAAAGTGATCCTCTCACTTTGCGAGGGTGAGCAATGGAACGTCCTCTGGCATCGCTTCATTCGTGAGACATCCGCGACCATCATCTACGACCGCAAAGCACGGCAGAAAGCGGATACATACTGGTTGTTCGACCAGCGGAGAAAGATCCGCGAAGTCAACGGCATCCGGTTCGATCTCTACAAAGAACTTTATTGCAGATACGAAGGCGGCTCGCGACAACATGCCCTCTGCGGCAGCGAGTTGGGGCTTGGTCGGCGAAACGTCTTTGAATACTTCTACTACGGTCAAGAGTCGTCCATTCCCGATCCGCAGGGGACAGTTGACTTCGGCAGTGGAGTTATTGAGGTCTCCGACGTTCCTCGCGAACGCAAAGTTCTGATCGCCCCTTATGCCAAGTGCCAAGGCAACGAAGTCTTCACGTTCGACTTCTGGCGCGAAGTCACGAATCGGGTGTTAGACGCGGGCATTCCAGTGACGGTCAACGATGATCAAGATCGGCTGGGGATCCATCGAGCCGGTTGTGATGTGCGCTATTCGATTCCATCCGAAATCGCGAACTATGTTGCATCGCATGCTCTTGTCATTTGTGGCAACACCGGCGTCGGCTGGGTGGCAGGTGCGACGAATACTCCGCTCATGGGAATGGAACCTCCGTATTTCGACATGCTCGACTATCGCTACCGCGAAGCCGGCGTGCAATCAGTTGTCGAGATCTTCGCCGAACCTGATATCGACCGCGTCGTGAACGCGATTTGCACATTCATGTCTCAACAAACTGGCTTGAGGTGCGAAGGACCAACACCACCACCTCGCCCGGTCACGGCTCCGCACAAGTTGGCCAATATGGAACGCTGGTTGAAAGAAGCACCGCCAGGGCCTGTAGTGGAAGTAGGAGTCTTTCAGGGCGGATCGCTAATCCATCTCGCAGGAATGTTTCCTGATCGTCACTTCTACGGATACGACACCTTCGAAGGAATGCCACCATCATGCGAAGTTGATAACCATCACAAGCAGGGGGACTTCACCTCATCCTTCGATGCCGTTCGCATGGCATGTGCGAAATTACCCAACATCACCCTGACAAAAGGACGGTACCCCGACTCAGACACCATCCGACCACAAGGTGTGGCGATGGCTCATGTCGACGTGGACATCTACGAATCGACTCGCGACTCGATGGAGCATCTGATGCCCCTCATGGCCGCCCAATCTCGCCTGTACTGCGACGATGCCTGGGTCGATTCCTGCCACGGTGCCACGATCGCCATGTGCGAAGTCGCCGCCCGCCACAAGATGTTCCCCAAGTTCGACCACGGCTGGCACGCCGCCCTGTGCTTTGGAGAGTGAAATGGACAGAGCACTCATTTTTTGCACCGCCCACTTACAGTCGGACCCGACGAGATACCAGCTCTGGGCCAAATACTATGCTGAAGCCTTCAAGGACCACAACGTCGACCTGCTAATGGTAAACGACGGCCCTTGCGATCAAGCCGACAAACCGCCCGAAGCCGAGCTGATTGTGCTAGAGCCACATCTTGGACGGCATTCGATGAATGTCTTTCCTGGATGGAAAAGGTCATTTGCTCACGCTTTGCAAGTGGCTGCGGATCGTGGTTATCGGTGGATCGGCCACATCGAAAGCGACCTGTGGCTCAGTCTCGAAGGAATGAAACAGTACCTGCCCAATCTCTTCGACGGCGGAGGATTTGGAAGCGCATGGTGCCGCACGTATCGATTCCCGGAGACGGCAGTTCTGGTCCTGAATGACCACCACAGGAATCGAATTCTCCGCGAAAAGTACAGCGCTCAAGAGAGTTGGTACGAAGACGTCCTCTTCGAGAAAACGATCTGGGATCTAGGACCGGGGCGGATGTTCGAAGGAGATCGGTATGAAGGAAGGATTGAGAGAATATGGCCGGACGATCCTTTTGTTGCTGCGGTTCACTTCTCAGAAGTTGAGTTGGTGCGAACGTCCCTTGCGACAATATTCACGCCACCCCCTTTACTGCCGGGGCAGCTTCCGACCGTTGATCCCCACATGTTCTGTGTTGTTCTTTTGACGACATGGAATCGTCCTGAATTGCTGGCACAATCGCTGCCTCAAATCCAAGAGCAGGCCCGTACTCAAGGCTGGCCACTTGTCATCGCGGACGATCAATCAACAGACGCAACAACACTGAATCTTTTGGCCGACGCTGTTGCCAAAGGGGCGACTCTCATTCGGCGAGACTATATCCGGAGTTCCGGTGACAATCCGCATGTGATGACGCAGTTGAATAACCTGTTTGCGTTCGAGTGGATCGCGAATAGCTTTTCAAATCGGCAGTGCGTACTCAAGGTTGACGACGACATCGCGATGACGGCGAATGCCTTCGAAGTGATGCATCGCACATGGAATCGGGCAATAGAAGAACTTGGCGGCCTCATTCTTGAGCTTTCTGGAATTAGAACGACGGCTGAACCGATCATTTCTCAGCGGACGGGGTACGCCATCACCAGCGGGGCCTGCAATGCCGCGGTCTTGTATCGAATCGCTGACTGGAAGGCGGCTCTTCAATCGATGCAGTTCGACAAGGTAATTCCGCATGGTTTCGACGGCTACATGATGAACGAGTACGGACGGGGGAGGCTGCTGCTGTCTCTCAGCCCCAGTGTCGTTTATCACGCAGGCAAACACGGAGTCCACGCGAATGGCCGCGAGGTGAATGTCGATTACTGCGGCACCGTCGACGGAATCGTCATTCGCTGACAGGACAATCCAATGCCTCGCAATCTGATCATTGCGTCCTACTTCAATACGGGGATCGACACCCAGCGCGGAAATTTCGTCTCTGCGGCCGACCCTCGGAAGATGATGCTCTTGTTCACGGCCGTGCAATTGCGTCTGAATGTCGTCGTGTTGCATGATCACCTGCCGGATGCATTCTGCTCCAGATTCTCGTCCGATCTTGTCGACTTCGTGCGTGTTCCTTCAGTCCATTCGGGCCGCACGGTGTATACGCATCGTCATTATTGTGCGTACGACTACCTGCAATCGAACGAATGCGGAACAGTCTTCTGTACTGGTCTATTCGACGTTGTGGCCATGCTGAACCCGCACTCCCTGATCGACGACAGCCACAAGATCTGGGCTGCAATTGAACCATCAGTGATTTGCCAAGAAAGCAAAGGCGGGGAATGGCTTATCAATGAAATGCATCGTGGCTACGGACGGATGCACGACGGGTTACTGGGACGCCTGCTCCTCAATGCAGACATCTTCGGAGGCACCAGGCAACACGTGCTCGACTTTCTTGAGTTGTTCATTGAAGAAATGGAACTCACAAAGGGTGCGAATACGGACATGCCCGCGTTCAACGTCGCCGGACATATCCGAATGTCGGTTGGCAGCGTTTGGGCACGAGGCGCACCACTTCATTCAGAGTTCAACAAATTCGAAACCCGGCTAGATGTAGCTTTCCTTCACAAATAGACCACCAGGAGATGTATATGCGATCGACTCGGCAGAGTCTTCGTGAGTCAGAGATGATCACGCGGAGCGGAAGGATAATAGACCTTCTGAGACCTGATCCGTTGCTCATTGACATTTGCGATATTGCGTTC
>DASYEA010000134.1:0-3749 GCA_036499265.1 Schlesneria sp.
ATCACCTGTCCTTCGCTGACCCCGACTGGAACCTTCACCGTCAACGTCTCTGCCGAGCCGTTGCGATCAAATGTGACATCAACTGGACCGCCAGTGACAGCGGTCTCGAAGGGGACTTTGACATTGGCCCTCAAATCCGCACCACGCGCCGGCCCGCGTCGCCCGCGAGGTCGAGCCCCCCCGCCTCCGGCACCGAAAAGATCGCCGAAATCGAAGCCTCCCTGGCCGAACAAGTCACCTAGATCGACTGGCCCCGAGCCTCCGGTGAACCCGCCACCTCCGCCGCCGAAAGGGTTCGCCCCCGCGGCGCTGGCACGGGCAGCATGCTCATAGTCTTTGCCGTACCGATCGTACAGCTCCCGCTTCTTTTCGTCATTCAGAACATCGTACGCTTCCTGAATCTGTTTAAATCGCTCAGCCGCCTGAGGATTGTTGGGATTCGCGTCGGGATGGTTCTCGCGAGCCAGCTTGCGATAGGCCTTGCGAAGCTCGTCTTTCGTCGCACCTTTGGAGATGCCGAGGGTTTGATAGAAGTCGTGATCTGCCATGGATTATTTTCAAGCGGGGAATGCACCGATAGAGACTGCAGACGGGATTCTAAGGGCGAGCGGAAGAGGGGACAAGCAGGTAGGCGAACCCCATTCTCGACAGAGGCGAACGTACGGATTTCGATAGACAAGCCGACAGCTTCCGCCGATGATGCCGCAGTGTGATCTCATTTAGCGAATGAATCCTGTTGGGCCTAAGAATGTCAGTCCCTGCTCCTGCTCAAGTCGTCGCGCCAGCCGTACAGCCACCTGGCCCCGTCATTGAGATGACCGTCAATCGACCGCAGACCCTGTCGATTATTGGATTGACGTTCGCGGTGTTGGCATTCGGCTTGGCGATCATTCCGCCGATTGCGGCAGGTCGACCACTACTCGCCCCCTTTGACGAACCAAAAGCTCCAGAGCCGCTCGCTGAGCGTGAGGGAGGGATAACGCTGAAGTTTAAGGAGCTCTCAGTCAATCTCGGAGGCAAGGCTCCGAAAGCGAAACCGATCAATCAACCCAAAGCAATCAACGACCCAATTCGCTGGTTCACCATCTCTGCCGTCGCCTGTGCGCTGATTGGCCTGGTCGTGGCGAGCGCGGCACAGTTGCGCGAACGGCATACGATCTTGACGACCGCCACCGTCGCAATCTGTGTCGCTGCCATTACGTGGCAATACTTGATCGCGGGTCTCGTGATTGGAATTGCAGTCGCCGTCTTGCTATTGATACTGAGATCACTGGTCGACGTCTTCTGAGTCAGATTAATGTACCGGTGGTGGACTGGTCTGGAAGGCCCGCGCTCGGAACAGGAAGTCGATGATGTTGCCTTCGTGAGGCTGCATCCAGTGCAACTGATTGGTCCGCACTTCGCCGATGTTCAAGCGGTCAATGTTCGTGGCATCCAGCAATTCTTGTGACCATTTCGGATCTTTGGTCAGGCACGAACCAACCAGCGTACCGCCAACCTTCTTGATCATCTCATTCTGCGGACACTGCACGACCGAGGCAAACGGGAACATGTATTCGGTATTGGCAATCGCAGGTTCGGTACTGCTGCAATGCACGATGGTAGGACGCAGGAAGTCATAACGTTCGTGCGGCTCGTGGCGATCGCCATTGCGATATTTTGCGGTCACTTCCGTGACGCCGGGGGCTTTCACCAGCTCTTCAATTTGAGCGTTAATTGCCTTGGCAGCCCCTGGAACGGTGAAGGCGGCCAGTGACGACTTTGGATCGCTCATTGGCAACGCAGCCACTGGGCCCAGACGTTTTGCGAGGGCATCGGCGATCGCTTCAGTATGTCGGCTGGCCCAGATTCCCGAACAATTGATGCAGGAACGTCCACTGTTGACGAAGATGCTGTCGACCATCAAGTCGATGTGCTTTTCCCAATCGTCAACCATGTCGTCGCCGATCAGAATCTTTGAGAACCCAGGACCATGTGCCTGGATGCGCGGATCGCCATGATAACGTTCGACCGTCGATGCCCCCCCGAAAATCATCGCCCGGCTACAAGTCTCGGTGACGGCAGCACCGCAGTCGTGAGCACCGGGATAGATGCAGAACACTTCGCGCGGGACTCCCGCTTGTGCAAACGCTTCGTAAACACGATACGGTGTCCACGGTTCTTGCGAACCGGGCTTCAACACCAGTCCGACCTGCAGCGGCAGCACAGGCATCCACAGCGTATGAACACCAGGTGAGTTGGATGGAAGGACCATCCCCATCACAGGTGTCTGGGCCTGGTAGCTGACAGTAATGCCACGGCTTTCCATGCCGTAGCCCTTGGACAGGACGTCGAACGGCAGTCCGCGAGTCAGCGCTTCAAGCACTTCTTTCATGTGCTTCAGCACATACGAATTCTTGCGCATGTTGGCCGCGCACATGTGCTGGGGCAGGCCGGTCGTGGCCGATTGAATCTCGCAGAATTGTTGTGGCGTCTGCGTGCCGTTCCCCAGTGGTAACGTCGCATTCAGGTAGAGATCCGCCGCCTTCTCACACATCTCACAGAGTTGCTCGATCGAGAACTGCCGCAGGATGTCGCGCGCCTTGTTCGCCTTGCGCATGTCCATCTTGATCAAGCCGCCATTGGCCTGATTCATGCTTGCCAGCGTCTCACCTGTTTCGAAGTGAACGACCGGTTGTTTCTCCATGGACTCGTAGGGTCGACCCCAGCGGATGACAGGAATTTCAAGCATGATTCGACTTTCGCAGTTGATCAAATGATGTCAGACAGATCCGGCATCCGTCCAAAAAGCCCCGCACTCCGACCGTAAGGCGTCGGAGCGCGGTCTTATGCCAGAAATCGGCACGTCCACAGAGTCCTAGTAGACGCCGACGGTTGTCGTGGCGGCGATCTCATGGAATGGTCGCGTCCCGCTGACGCCGTCCCAAGGATACTTGTCGTGAGGCAGTTCGCGTTCCCCTTCATCGCGCTCCATGAAACCGGGAATGAACAATTCCTTGGTCATCGTGTACAGCTTCACACGGCCTGTTTCGCCGTAGCCCACAACTTGATTGTAGTCATTGAAGTCTACCGTTTCGATCACCGCGCGAGGCTGCGGGGCGTAGTACGTGATCTTGAAGTTATCAGCGGGATCAAAAGGCTTACCGCAGGCCAAGCCCATCAGAGTGTTACCGTAAGTCGGCGTGATGTAGACATTCGGTCCGAGCAATTCCTCGCGACAGAAGCGATACCATTGCGGAGTAAATTCGGTCCCGCCGGCGAAGATCCCCTTGATACCAGCTTCTTCCACGCTGCTGCCATTGTCCATCAATTTGAGCGCCAATGCTTCCAAAAGCTTGGGAGTAGCAAAGGCGCACTTGATGTCATGCCCGGCCGACAGGACCGTGATGGCTTGATCAATGACATGATCGGCATAGGCTTTCGCCCCTGCAACATCACCCTTCTTCAGCAGTTTCACCACCCAGCGCGGGTCGAGGTCGACGCAGAAGCAGATGCCTCCGCGATACTGCGCCAAATGCTCGACGGCCAGTCGCAAACGACGAGGACCGGATGGGCCCAGCATCAGCCAGTTTGACCCGCGTGGGAAAGATTCATCAGGCAGCGTGTCACTGAAGTTTTCGTAGTCGATCCAGTGATCTTCGATCACCATCCGGCTTTTCGGGATCCCCGTGGTGCCACCCGTCTCGAAGACATAGGCGGGTTTTCCGGCGAGTCCTTTCGGGATCCAGCGGCTGATGGGACCGCCGCGC
>DASYEA010000135.1:0-5690 GCA_036499265.1 Schlesneria sp.
TCCTTTGCCGAGGCCGAAGTGGAGCCGGCAGGACACGGAGTGCGAGTTGGCACGTCCTACTTTCTGCCGACGACGACCGGTGAAATTGCCACGATCGACCTGCGAAATGGACAGGTGGTGGCGCAATCGAAATTGGCTCAAGGGTTGGTTCCGGGCAACCTCGCCGCCGGCAGCGGCGCGATTGTCGCGTTGGGGGCCAGCGACTTGATTGGCTTTGCCCCGCTCAGCACGATTCACCAGCAGATTGCCGATGAACTGAAAGTGAATGCTCAAGATCCCCGTGCCCTGGCGCTCCGTGGCGAGTTGCGTTTGCATAGCGGTGATGAAGCCAATGGACTGAAAGATCTGCGCGAGTCGCTGGCGAAGCGGCCCGATCCCTATGTCAAATCGGTGCTGGCCGCGTCGCTGCTGGCGAGTGCCCGAGCCAAGCCCGCGACGATTGGCGAATACGTCAAGGAACTCGAAGCGATTACGGACGATCCCCAGCAGAAGAACGAGTATCTGCGATTGTATTCGCAATCGCTCGAAGCCGCCGGAGATCGTCGTGGGGCGTTTGCTCAATTGATTCGATTGGCTCAGACCGCGCAGTTCCTGGACGATATGCAGGTGGTTGAGTCGGGTTACTCGGTGCGCACCGGCCGGTCGATTCGTGCGAGACTGATCGGCATGTATGCCGCGGCATCACCCGCTGAACAAGTGGAATTAGATCGCACGTTGGAGCAGCACATTCGTTCGTCTGGCGAGGGGGTCGAGAAAGCCAAGCACCTGGAACGCTGCTTGCGATTCTTCAGCGGGCTTCCCAAAGCCGAGTCGCTGTTGCTTCAGTTGGCAATGCCGTTAGAGGACGGAAAACATCGCGCCGATTTGCTGAAGGCGTTTTTGCGATCCAGCGACGACGCCATCGCCGCTCGTGCGATGGCGTCCCAGTGCGTATCGCTGATCGCCGAAGAGCAGTATGCCGAGGCTGTCCCTTTAATCAGTCGACTGCGGACCGAGTTCGCCGATCAGGAATGCTTGAACGGTCAGAACGGTCGCAGCCTGGCTGAGAAATGGGAAGCAGAGGAGCCGCTGCGAACGTTGATGGCGACACCAACAGTCTGGGCAGCGGGCTCGATCGGCCGTCGTAGGATCAATACTCCAAATGGGAGTGATCAGCCAGCCAGTCTCCCTTGTGAAGTCGTGTCGCGCGCCGGCCCGTCGTTGGCGGGATGGTCGTTCGAGACGGACATTAGAGGAGCGGTGTTAACTGCTCGTGATGGTGCTGGTGCCTTGCGCTGGGCGCTTCCGTTGTTGGCCGACGATGCCGGTGATCCCGAGGGGCGTAACGCTCTTTCCAGTCAGATCTGGATTTATGATAACTGGCTGATCATCTCGCGCTGGTCGCATTTCCTGGCGATCGATAGCTCGGCTGCAACTCCGCGGATTGCCTGGCAGCAATCGCTGAGAACATCGATCGACAATCAGCAGCAGACGGCACTCGCAATTGCCATGCGCCGTAATGGCCGAATTGGCCAGGTGGGCGGAGTGACTCGGCAAGGACAAGTCGTCGGGATTACTCGCGAAACCGTGATCTACACCATCGGTTCGAAATTTCGCGCGTGCGAACTGGAAACGGGGCGTCTGGCCTGGTCGCGGCAAGATGTCGGTTCCGCGCGATTCGAAGCGACGGCCGATGATCAGGCGGTGATGATCCACTCGAGCGGTATTACGCTGCTGCGCACGTTGGATGGGGCTCGTTTGGCCAAGCGAATTCTGCACCCCGGCACGGCAATTTGGAGCCGTGGATCGCAGTTGCTGGTCGCGCGTGTCAAGGGCGAACGCATGATTTGTGAGATGCGAAACACGATCACTGATTCGGTGATCTGGAGCCAGGACTTTCCCAATCAATCGCTAGCGACCGTTGTTGAAGATGAAGATCTGGCAGTGCTGGAGCCTAAGGGGCAGCTCGTTATGTTGCGTCTGGTGGATGGCCGCGAACGTTATCGAACGGAGTTACCGCTCAAGATCGAATCGCGGGACAAAAGCTGGTTTGCTGTGCAGCGGTGCCTGGATCGCGACATTGTTCTTGGCGGCGAGACCTATGTCCAACGGCCGGGGGCGCAAATCATCCCCTTCGTCAATCCGATGGTTCCTTCAGTGAATCGATCCGCCGTGGCATTTGAAGGTTTTGTTTGCTCGGTCGCACCGGCCGATGGCAAGCTGCAGTGGGCAACGCCCGTTGAAAAGGCCGCTTTTGATCGATCGCAACCGCCCAGCCTGCCGGTGTTACTGCTGGCCACTCGTCACACGGATGGACGCATGAACGGTAATCCCTTTTCGCAGCGTTACCGTGTGAATGCCGATTTACTGGATAAGCGCACCGGACGACGGATCTATGCGACGGAAGAACTCTCGTCGCTGATGCCGCCGCGGCTGGAAGCCAACCCGGATGAAGGGCGCATCATTGCGAATTTTAACGAGTGGCAACTGGAGTTGACGGTTCCAGCCTCACCGAAACCCTCACCGTAATCGGGTCGGTTGAGTGCTGACATGATGTTTGGATAACAGGTGCAGGTGTGCAACGTTCATACAGTCGAAGCGATCTTTCTGTTGTCGCCAATCGCGCCGGCGATCGGGCAGCGTTGCTGGCGTCGTCACGTTCGGCGATGTTCGCGGCTGTGCTCCTGATCCTTGTTGGGTGCGGGAAGTCGGCTTCGAAACCAAGTGTTGAAGAAGCGGGCAAAGAGCCGGCCGCAGAGGTCGATACAACGCCTGCTGTCCAAAACTCACGAGACATCGCACTGCGTGGCAAAGCGACTCTGACAGTTACATCGAACCCGCCCGGTTGCCTGGTGCTGGTGGATCTGGTTCCAGTCAAGAACGATAAAGAAGGGCTGGCCTTAACTCCGTGTGAAGTCATTGTCGCGCCGGGGTCTTATTCGATTTCCGTCGAACGAGCCGGTGGTCGACGAGCGACGCAGATGCAGGAGATTCAGGCCGATCGCGAACTGGAATTCGATGTCAGTTCGGAGAGTGGCGAACTGGATGAACCGGGGATCTGGAACGCGCCGCTGTTCGAAGCCGCCGTCGGTCGCCCGATTGCTCTCACGGCGCTGAACACTCGTCATAAGGAATTAGATCCGTTCATTTCGGCTGATGGGCGTACGATTTACTTTGCCAGTGATCGGGACGGTACCAAGGGGGTTTACTCGGCGACGCGGCCCAGTCCGTATCATGACTTCGAGTCGCCAATGGTGATCGCTGCCTCCAGTGGAGCCGACTTGCCGATCTCTCCGTCAGTCACCGGCGATAGTCTGATGCTTGTCTACGCGATTCCAGAGAAATCGAGATTGTGGCAAGTGACTCGGAAGGATGCCGAATCTCTGTTCGCGGGGAAAGAAATCGCGAGGGCCGATGAGCAAGGGGAACGCCCTTGGCGATCATCGCAACTCTCCAGTGACGGCCTGCGTCTGTATTGGACTGAGGAAACGGAAGAGGCTCTGCTGTCGCGCGCGTCGATTCGATCGGCGACGAACAAGCTGTTCGGCAAAACGTTGGCGTTTGAACTGCCAGGTCATCATCCGCATTTTTCGTCGGACGGGTTGCGACAGTATTCGTTTGACGGAACGGTTCTGAAGCGGGCTCGCCGTGGAAATGTCCGCCAGCCGTTTGGTGAATCGGAGGTCGTCACCGAATTGCAATTGGACGGTTACGTCGACACTCCCCAGTACCGTCAGTTCTGGCTGACGGATGATGAGCAATGGATGTACTACAGCGACAATCCTAGAGGATTGAGTGATCTGTATGTCGTGCGCCTCTCAGACGGACCGAGTTGGGGGCGATCCTATGTTGGCAAGACTGTTGCCGACAAGATGGCGGTTGCCACGACGGAATCGGAAATGAAGCCTCTCGTCGAAGGGACCCCGGCAGAGACCGTCGATCCGCGCACGATCCCTCTGTCGTACACGACACATTGGGCCAAACTCACGAAATTGCTGGAAGATAATCAGGGAGATGAGGCAGTTGCGCTGGTGCAGGAAGCTTTGGCTGACAAGAGCCTGGAAGGTGATCGCGAACTTCTGAGCTGGGACTTGATGTTAGCAGAGGCGTTGATTGAGTTTAACCAGGACGTGCAGCGTGGCCTCCAAGCGCTGAAGCCGGGTGCTCCGATTCGCGTGGCTGGAACGAAGTTTGAGTTTGGTCGAGTCGATGGGGAGTTACTGCATCTGAAATTGAAAGACAAAGAGATCACAAAGAAACTGTCTGACTTGTCACCGGGTGAACGAATCTCCATTGCGGAGACAGGATTAGAAAAGGCCACCGGGCCGCGGGCTTTGCGTTACGCGATTTATCTGTATTTCCAAGGGAAGCTTAATCAGGCTAACGCCGATAGCTGGTTCAAACGAGCCGAAGACGAAGGGGATAAGTTTCGAGAACGACTGGCTTATCGAGTCTTTCATCAAGGTCAGTCCGAACTGGCGCGAGGCAATACCGCGGCGGCAATTACGTTTTTGGATGCCGTGCCGAATGTCTCGGGACCCAATACGGATGCGGCCAAGAAGGCGGCCAAAGTCCGCGACACTCTGTATGAGGCGTTGGTCTGGAAAGAAGTCGGCAAGCGAAAGTGGAAGCGTGGCACTCAGGGCGAGTTCACGGCCGACGGGATTCGGGCGAACGATTCGTATCTGGTTTCTGAGAAGGAATACAGCGATTTCGAACTGTCCTGCGAATGGCAGGTTTTCGAACCCAATGCGATGGGCGGAGTCTACTTCCGCTATAAGGGCAAAGGCAAACCGCTCGACAACGGAGCGAAGATTCATCTGGCTAATGATGCTGATCTGAGGAAGATGGATCGCTTCGCGACGGGAGCTTTGTTTGCCGTTGCGTCCCCCGATGCCAACGCCAGTCATCCCAGCGGCCAATGGAATACGCTGAAGATTCAAGTTCGCGGGACGGCGTTGAAGGTATGGATCAATGACAAACAAGTCCAGGACACGACTCTGCCGAAAGCAGTCCCTGACCACGGCACTGTGATGCTCGACGGCGTGATTGGCGGCATCAGCTATCGCAAAGTCATGTTGTTCGACCTGACTAAATGAGTGTGCGTGATCCTGCTTTCGAAAAAATCATTACGGGTGCCCCTGGCGACGGCTTTGCGTTGCCATTGTCCTGTCGATGTGTCGCAGAGTAAACAAACCGTGGTGACGCTGAATATTGCATACGCTCACTACCCGATCAAAGCCATCGCAGCAACGCGAAGACACTAGTGGCCCAAAGCGGCTACCAGTGGCACCTAAACTGAAATCCAAAACGAGCAGAATTGCGCACGGTCATTTAGTTCGAAGTAACGCGTGGCTAATTCTTCCCGAGGCCGTTGACTACGGTTGCCGGACGACAGGCTGCGGCGAAGCGGGCTTAGCGACGGTCTTTAAGACTTCCACGGCCAGTCGATCATCCCCCTGCAATCGGACGACCAGTTCCAGTTCGCGTGCGCCCGCCTCGGGATAGCCTGCGACGATGTAGTGGTAGGCCTGCACGAATCGTGCACCAGCATCGGCAGGATGCTTTTTGGTGAACGCCTCCAGCGTGCGAAGCTGCTTAGTGTAAGTAGCAACATCGGGATAGAGGCGAATCATCTCGGGCCACATCCAATACCTTCGTCCGTTTGCCATGGCGATGTGTGATGAGTTGGATGCCGTTTCGTAGTCTCC
>DASYEA010000136.1:0-4148 GCA_036499265.1 Schlesneria sp.
AGAGCCGCGACTGTTAGCTCGCCGCACCGATTTCGTGGATGAAGCTTCCTCAGTGCTTGGTCCCCCAAGTTCAATTTACGATAATCCTGTTGGGCTCCACTCTTAACATACACCTCGTCGAGCAAGTTCAAAGCTGCAGAATTACTGTAGAGATTGAAAACATCTAGGGCTCTTCGAATCCGTTTTGCGCAATCTCTAGCTGCTACGCGGGCCGAGATAGCGCTGACACGGCCGATGACAAGCGTTGATGCCATTTCTCCAAGGGCTAATAGCTCGATCTCGCTTTTCTTCAAAAGCTCAAACCCTGCCTTGCGTGAGACTCTCTGAACGCTGCTTCTGTCTCCGTTGATACTCAAAACACACAAATACTCGTGTGCCTGTTCCGTCGTCTCTGTTACGAGTTTTGTGGCGAGATCTTTTCGTGATATCGTAAGGTTGTCGGTATCAACAACATCGCCAAATTCTTCAAATGCCTTCCCTGAATGGATAGCCAACGTTGCGAGTCGTCGGAGTGATTTTAGTGCCGCGTCCTTTTTTTGCGGCAATGATTCAACTGAGTTAAGAAGGTTTTGAAAGATGAGTGCATCGTATTCACGTCGTTGCTCACGAATGAGCTTGCATGTCAGGACGAGCTTTCCAATTTGATCCGTTTTAAAAAGAGAATTCAGCCGCCATTTGAATTCTGGGATCTGTGTCAGGAGGTCTTCTTCTTGGCTGGCAACCAAAGTGAGTTCCTCCTTAATCAACTGTACGTGCTTTCTCCAAATGGATGCGGTGCGTGCTCGCTCTGCGGCAAATAGTAGTTCTTCGACGAGCGTTGCAGAGTTCAAAAGCCGAGGCTGAAATGAATCAGGAGTGAATGGATCAAATAGCTCATGCCAGACAGCTATCTGGAATCCGTTTGCTGGGTTTTCTTGCAGTACTTTGAGATCTTGCGGAAACCACATCGTACTGCCCTTGAAATGAAAAAAGCGGCACATTATGGAAATGTGCCGCTTGTTCGGAGGGCCGAGGGATCGTTGAAAAGTACCTAAGTACCGTTTACGTTTCCGAGGGCCCTATAGGTTCAACGGCGGAAACCCACCGTGTACGTTCATGTTGAGTATAGTAACAGAAAGCGGGCATTCTGTCAAGGGAATGCGGTGCCAATTAGGGATATCGGCCGCCAAAGCTGCATGAGTTTAAAGATTCGCAACGGTATACGGAATGGTAAGTTATGACTTAAAAACGAGAATTACCTTCGGGCCAATCATCCCGACATGGTCAACTTCGGCCCGCCTCTCGAACTCGGCAACCACGTCGCTGACGCAGCATTTTGCAGAGGCGGCTGCTCAGTGTTGGTGGTTCATCAGTCGTTCCACCGTCAGGGCAACTGTTCTTTCCAGAGTCGGATCACCTTGTCATTCCCACCGGATGCCAGCAGATCCCCTTTGCGGTTGAAGGCGACGCAGAACACGGTCCCGGCATGATCCTTCAAGATGGCCTCTGGATGGGCATCGTCGACGTTTAGGATTCGCACAATCCCTTCTTCGTCGCCAACGGCGAGCCGTTTCCCTCCTGGTGCGAATGATAGACACTGAATAGCGGTCTTCCCCTGTGTGATCACCTTTGGTATTCGCGTCGCCATGTCCCAGAACTGGATGCGACCATCCTTGCTACCCGAAGCGAGCAATTCGCCCTTCGGAGAAAACTCGATGACCGTGACGCCATCCGTGTGTCCTTCCAGAACCGCCAACTGCTGGCCAGTGGCTGCATCCCACAACCGGATTGTTTTGTCCTGACTGCCAGTTGCCAGCAATTTCACATTCGGAGAGAACGCCGCGCAAGTCACGTCATTTTCATGACCACGGCAACCCGCAATCAGCATGTTTCGAATGCGCACGTTGTCAGCTTCATACAGGTAGACTTCGACGACCGATTTCTTTCGCGGTGAATTGCGGGCGTAGGTTTTTCCATCACTCGCAATGGTGAGGGGCCAGAGCGTATCTCCGAGAGTTCCTACTCCGTAGTCGATTGGTCGACCATCCTTGAGCCACCTCTCTCCAAACGCCAAATGGTGTTCATGCAGGCCGCGAAAGCTGACCCAGTCGTCGTTGGCAGAATACGTGATGGCAGTCATAGGCCGTCCCTGGCGCGGCTTGTGGAACGGATGTTCCTGCTTCGTCTCCACGTCCCAAACCCGGACGAATTGTGCATCGCCGGAAACAAGCACTGGACCCGGACCAAATGCCAGGCTGTAGATATGCGTGTCATACCCGGCGATGGTTCCAGCGGCGACCCACTTCGGATCCGCAGTAGCCTGCGTCACAGCCGGATCTACTTGAGCGAAGCACGCCAAGTCGGTGGCCGCAAACAGCAACCAGGTCAGCAAGAAAGCAGCTCGACCTTCAAGCCATGATCGCATGGGCCATTGTCCTGATTCATGTTCGAGATCGATGCATTACATCGAGAACCGTCAAGATATCATCTCGAAGATACGCGGCCGCACGCAACAACCGCAACTTGCATTGAAGATTCTCGTTAATGTCAGGTTGGCAGCAGAATCAGTGCTTGGGTGTGATCAGCAGTTCGGGCTTTTCCATGATCAGGTAATGGCCGTGATCGGCGGTGACGATGAGCAGTGACTCGTTCCAGTTGCTGTGCTTTTCGACCCAGTCAGTCACGGTCTTGACGGCGTTGTCGCCAGCCAAGGTTGCTCCGATCGAATTATCGATGTTATTGTCGTGGTTTCCCCAGTCGACATCGCCCGCTTCGACCATCAGCCAGAATCCCTTGGGATTCTTGGACAGCACTTCCATCGCGGCCGAAGCCATGTCAGTCAGCAGCGGGTTCTCTTCCAGATCCGCCTGTTCGTAGACTTCTTTTTTCGTCGGGCCACCACGACCGATCGGGGGGTCATACTTGCCGTCGGCCGTCGCAAACGGCAGATGACCGCTGTATTTGCCATTGCCGTAGAAACCGAGCAATCGCTTGCCCGATGTGGATGCTTCGCGAGCAGCTTCCGTGAGACGCTGGCGGCCGTTCACTCCGGCCGTGCGAATCGCAGTCACGTATTTGCCGCCATTCTTCACATCGACAGCCGCCAGATCAGCATCAGTCAGATACATGTTTCCGGGAACGAAGTTACCCCCGGCCGGCTGACGAGCAGGTTCGGCGTCTGTCGCTTCAACCAGTGCCGTCTTCCTGGTATGGCCATAGCCACCACCAATCAGAACATCGAGTCCAGACAATGGCTGCTCAGGGTGAATGATTGATTTCAAGCCGATCAAGTCGCGAGTCAGATCCTGATAGTCATCACGCTCGACGTTATGCGCATAGGACGCCGCGGGCGTCGCATGGCTGATCGGGACGCTGGTGACCGCTCCGACCGAATAGCCTTGCTCCTGAGCCCAATGAGCAATCGTCCTCACCGGCTTGCCAGTCCAATCGATGTTCACCCCGTCGTTAAAGGTCTTGATACCACAGGTCATGCTGGTCGCGGAACTGGACGAATCCGTGTAGGCATGTTGAAAGCCTTTCTCGGTCGACTTGCCGATCAAGTACAGGCGATCCGATCCCGCCGTCCAGGGATTGGGACCCCCATGCTCGACGTTGTATCCCCCGAACATCGTTCCGCCCGGATTCAGCACCGTTTGAGTATCTGGATCCGTCTTAGTCCCGGCATTGTGAGGACTGGTACACATGAATCCGAACTGCGTCGTGCCACCGGCCTTGTAGTCCTGAAAGTGCAGTCCTGTGCCACGGCCGCTGTCGTAGGCAATCGACTGAGTCTTGTAGATCGAAGCGGCACGGGTGGTTGGCCAGTCCATGCCGTCGAAAACGACCAGGAAAACATACTTCTTGCCACTCGCAAATCCGGCCATTTGTAGATCATAGATGTTAGTCTGATCAAGGTACTCAGCCAGCGGATTGACCGTGTTTGGCGGTACTCGACCGTAAAGGCGTCGCAAGGCCGCTTCACTGCGATAAGGGCTGTTGGGACCAGTGAAATTCCTGAGATCCACGGGGGCCAGTTTCTCGGCAGAGGAATCGCTGCTCAGTGTTCCGAACGTATAGACGGGAATCAAGCGATTCGAGTGAGTTCCCCATTGCTTGTAGTTTGCAGGGTCGTAACCCCAATGGCCAAACTCCGATTTGTTGTTCTCGAT
>DASYEA010000137.1:0-2420 GCA_036499265.1 Schlesneria sp.
TATCCAATTGGTTCAACCTACAGCCGCCAAGGCTCGCGAAGAGCTTCCGACCTCAGACGGTTGGCCTGCTGATCATCGACAAACTCTTTCGTCGTGTTGTCGAACTTGACCTGTCGATTCAAATACAACGCGATGTTGGCCGCGTGACATGCAATGTGAGCGTTACAGGCGGCATCGGCATTCCCCTTCGGCTGGCTGCGAGTCTTCACGCAATCCAGGAAGTCGCGAACATGGAACGTGGCCGGATAGCCACCGATCTCGGCGACTTCGCGACCCGCCAGCAGCTCAGGTGAACTCAACACGAGCTTGCCACTGTCACCCGCCTCGACCCATCCGGTCTCGCCTTCAAAGCGAACGGGGCACGAACCGAGTGGAATCCAACCGGTTTCGCGATAGATCAACTCGACACCGTCTTCATAAACCGCGACCAGTTGGCCGTCCTTCGGTGCGTTGTAAACGACGGGTGGAGGACAATCTCCGACCGCCCACTGGCACAGGTCGACGCAGTGAGAGCCCCATTCCAACACGCCGCCACCGACGAGGCCGCCACCCTTTTCAAAGTTGAATCCGTCCAACTGCTTCGCGTTGAACGGACGCCACGCGGCGGGGCCCAGATACGTGTCCCAATCGACTACGTTCTTGTCGGGTTCAGTTTCCGGAACCAGCCAACCGCTCATCATCGCCTGCATCCCGGCCGGATGAGCGAACACCTTTTTCATCTTGCCGAGTTTCCCGCTGCGAGCCAGTTCGCACGCAAATGCGAAGTGAGGCAGGTTGCGTCGCTGTGTTCCCGCTTGGAAGACGCGACCCGTGCGTCGCATCGTTTCCGCCAGGATCAAGCTTTGAGCGATGTTCTTCGTACAAGGCTTTTCGCAGTACAGATCCTTGCCGGCTTTGGCAGCATTCATTGCCATCGTCGCGTGCCAGTTCGGCCCGGTCGCAATCAGGACGGCGTCGATATCCTTGCGATCCAGCAGTTCGCGGAAATCGCGATAAGTGTCACACTTCTCAGTCCCGTACTTGCCGTCGACCTGCTTCTTGATCGCGGTTCGGCGAGCTTCCTTGATGTCGCAGACGGCGACGAACTGCACGTCCTTCTGTTCGAGGAAGCAGCCCAGGTCATAGGTCCCTCGACTGCCGATGCCGATCCCGCCGACGATCACTCGTTCGCTGGGAGCCGTAAACCCGTCCAGTCCCAGCGCGGAACTCGGAATGATCTGGGGAGCCGCGACGGCCCCACCGACTGCTAACGCGGACTTCAAGAACTGACGCCGTGGAACTCGCGCCGACTTCTGAGACATGAGTACGCTCCTGACCGGTAAGATCGCCAGAGGACTGTCACCCGGAAATGAGGGTGGGTGTCGCATCAGCATAACCCTATCGATTTCGGCTTTCCACACCGCTGGAAAGTTCCCCCAGGGCAATCGCCTTTTTGAAGCTCCGTAGTATCAGGCTCCGTCGGTGTCGACGATGCCGCTTAACTCGTCATTCCCGCGCAGGCGGGAATCCAGTGTTTTCTCCGTCCCCCTGGATTCCCGCCTGCGCGGGAATGACGGAAGTCTACTCGCAATGTGAAAGAGGCGATTGCCCTGGGTGCGTACGTCGCAAAGTTGGCGAAGCCCCCATTCGAGAGGACCGAATCGGAAGGCGCCCTTCCAAAGGGACGACAATGCGACAACGATCAGAAAGAATCCAACTCCACTCGCGACCGCGATTGGTAGCGATTGCGAACCCACCAAGTCGAGGGCCTCGATTGTTCCCAGGCCGAAGACGATGTGTGCCATATACCAGGTGAGGGCCATTTGGCCAGTTACGACCAGTGGCCACGCAATCCACCGAGGAGCGATGCTGGCGAATCTGACACAGAGTGCAATGATTGCAACCGCTGTCCCACCGCTCGCTGCGACAAACAATGGCAGTGCTGGCATCGATTCGGTCCCAATCAATGCCTTGATGGAGGCCGGATCCAGGCCCACCAGAGTCGGTGTCAGGTACCGCACACAGATCCACGACAACAATTCGGCGGCGAATGCTGTTGCGATGGCGATCAAGATCACGCGCCGATTCACCGAAGGATCAAGTAGATCCAGTCGACCCAGCCACATTCCAAACAGCAGGAATCCGGTCCATGGAAAGACGCTGCGAAATCCGTCGTAGAACAGGTTTCTGACGATGCCCGCTGGAGTCCAGAGCCCGTGATAGGTCATCGTGGCAAAGTCCCAGTGACTCTCGAAACTGACTGTCAGAAACAGCACGATGAATCCGATTTCGAAGGATACCGCCGTGAGCAACAGCGTTCGGTTGGATGCAGTGAGCAGCGCCGACGCGAAGATGATGGCGACCCCATAAACCCGCAGGATATCGCCGGGCCAGATCCACAAATTGATGAAACCCAGAATCAGCAAAAGCAGTCCGCGCCG
>DASYEA010000138.1:0-2040 GCA_036499265.1 Schlesneria sp.
GACATCATGCTCGACCGCTACACCTGGGGTGACGCCGAACGTGTCAGCCCCGAGGCACCGGTCATCGTCCTGCGAGCTGATCAGGAAGAAATCCGTCCAGGAGGCGCCGCGAGCGTCGCCTACCTCTTGCGACACCTGGATGCAGATGTCAGTCTCGCGGGAGTCATCGGCTCCGATGCCGATGGCAACGCCCTGCGAGCGATGCTGCGAGACGAAGGCATCGACGATCGGTTTGTCTTGATGGATTCCACACGTCCTACAACCGCCAAGCATCGTTTCGTCGGCCGGGCCTCAGATCGGCATCCGCATCAAATCCTGCGAGTCGATCACGAATCACGCTTCCGCCTAGACGATTCTATGGAAGAGCGTCTGTGGAGCCTGCTCGAACACGAACTCGGCGATTTCGACGCCATCTTGGTCGCCGACTATATTAAAGGCGTCTGCACGGAATCACTCCTGCAGCAAGTGATCACAATTGCTCGTCAAAATGGTCAACCGGTGCTCATCGACCCAGGAAGGGTGACTGACTATACACGCTATCGCGGCGCCACACTGTTGAAGCCGAATCGAGTTGAAGCAGAGCTTGTCACGGGTCGCGCGTTGCCCCTGTGCGGGTCGGCAATCGAGGCAGCCCGTTCGCTCTGCCAAAAATACGCGATCAGTAATGCAATCATTACACTCGATCGCGACGGCCTGATTGTCGCCACTCCGGAATCTCACGTCGAGATTCCAACCCATCCGCGTGCGGTCTATGACATCACCGGGGCGGGAGACATGGTCCTGGCAATGCTCGGCCTGTGCCTGGCAGGCGGTCTGACCGTGTTCGATGCGGCGCGGCTCGCGAACATCGCAGCAGGCTTGGAAGTCGAAAGATTCGGAATCGCACCAGTCCAACGAGCCGAGATTGTCCAGACGAATTTACCAGCAACGTGCAAGTCGGCAGCCAAGCTCGTCACAACAACCGAAATCAGCGATTTGGCGTCGACCTATCGCCAGCAGGGAAAACGCATCGTCTTCACCAATGGCTGCTTCGATTTATTGCACGTCGGACATGTGACATGTCTGGAAGAAGCGGCCCTTATGGGTGACGTTCTTATTGTCGCAGTCAACAGTGATGCCAGCGTCAAACGCCTGAAAGGTCCATCGCGGCCAGTTATTTCTCAACAGGAAAGGGCCACCATACTGGCGTCATTGGGGGGCGTCGATCACGTAGTCATTTTCGATGACGACACGCCGGTCCAATTACTGAGTCAGATCCGCCCGCACCTATTGGTTAAAGGAGGCACGACGCAAGAAATCATCGGCAGGGATATAGTCGAATCCTACGGTGGCGAGGTTCGCCAAGTGGGGACAGTCGAAGGAAAATCCACTACGCAACTCATTGCCACAATCAAGCCGTAAGATCGACGCATTAACAGGTGCCGTAGCACAAGCCTCCCAGCCTGTGTTACGGCACGAACAACCGACTGATACCAACACTGTTGGTGATGGACGAAACCATCAGCGAGCGAATCACGCGTAGATTGCGAAATACTGAGAATCATTCACGGCTCTGCAACCCCGGCATCGGAAGAAACGAAATGCTCGAACATTTGACTGATTGCGAATGCAAGGCGCCCGGTTGGTGCGAGAGGCATCAATGCGAAAAGGATTACCAGCATTTTCAGATGTGTCGCCGAGTAGACGGCTGGTGTCGGATGTGGGAACGGCAGGCCGAGGAAAAGGGGTCAGGCGTCATTGACAGCTTGGCCGTCGACATATTAACATGTCTTCATGCCAAGAAACAAAAGAATCTGCCCTGCTGGTGATGTGTTTCACGTCTTGAATCGTGCTGTCGCCCGGATGACATTCTTTGAAAAGCCGGGCGATTACACGGCCTTTATGAAGGTGCTTGAGGAAACTTGGGAGCAGATCCCGATACCAATTCTAGCCATGGTGGCCATGCCCAATCATTGGCATTTCGTGGTTCGCCCTACGACTGACACTCAAGTGAGTGAATTTTTCCAGCGTCTGACGACCATGCATACAATGCGCTGGCAT
>DASYEA010000139.1:0-7894 GCA_036499265.1 Schlesneria sp.
CAGCGCCTGATGCAATTCTGCAGCAGATGACAATTGCAGCCGCCGCACGATCGCCGTATTTGGCAGGACCAGCATCCGTGCGGGGTAGATCCCTGACAAGACATTCAGCGCGTCTGCTGACAACGATCGATCCTTCTCCACAAAACTGACACTATGTCGCGAATGATCGGCCTGCCAGATGCCGGACCACGCGAGAGCAATCGGCACCCCGCCCTGATCGCGCATCAGCAATTCCTTGAACTCTTTCTTTTGTCTTGCCGACATCGTCGGCGGCTTGGCCTTCTTTGGCTCGGCGGATGCCACGCTTCCCTTGCGGCGCGGTTTGGGAGGAGCAGCAACAGAAACCGCTAACAAGGCTGTCAACAACCAGTCTCCGCGGAGGTGCCGATGCTCGGGATCGCGGCAGTGATCGAGGATCGTCGGCACCTGACAGCCTGCCTCTTCCAGACGATCACCGAGCTTCGGGAACTCGACGAACGTTCTCAAGTCGTTCATCCGCCGCGCCAAATCAAGCACCCCAGGAGAACACCATGCTGGTTCAATCACGATCTCGTTCGGAGGGACAAGTGACTTCAGCCACTGGCGTGCCGCGGTCATGGCCTGCAATTTTGTCCAGCCAAACGCATTCTCCAGTCGCTCTAGAATTCCGCCGCCATCCTCTGCCGTACACTCGGGCTTCAGAATGCAAAGCAGTCCGCCCCATAACGGGTTCCGCCACCATTTCCATTTGCTGACGGCGCGGAATTTCTTCGCCAGTTGGTCCGCTTTCTGACCGGTCTCTGCATGCGTCTCGATCACTTCCAGAATCTCGTTGATCGCGATGTCGAGCGTTTGCCGGCGCATGAACGCCGCCCGCAACATTCCAGCCAGATAAAGTCGGAACCGTTCTGTTCCCAACTGTCCGGGCAGGCTGGCCCACCAGTCTTGATCCTGCCAGGTCCATTTTGAGAGATAGAGCCCCAGCGGTTCGCGCGGCATGGTGCGAGTCTGCGCCGCTTCGGGCGATTCACGCCGTTCGATCGCCGCCGCACAAAGCCGCTCGATCAAGCCGACGGTCGATGTCGGATCAGGGGCGTCGTCCGGTAGCGAATCAAGATTCGGAATCAATCGACGCAGTCGCTGCATCGTCAGGGGGGTAGCCGTCCCCAGCGAAGCCTCCTCCAACCATCGCCTCATCTGATCCAGTTCGACATTGATCTCAATTCCCAAGACCTCGCGCACCTTCATCAAGACGGTAACAAACTCGACTGGTTCATCATCCGCCAGCGCCGGCAGATGGAGGTCCGAATTCACATCAGCCAGCGGTATCTGATAGACCTCGGCCACCACTTTGTGGACGTCTTTTGCCATCTCAGGCGGCAATTCCAACGGCCTCTGCTCTAAGACTGCCGCGTCATCGCGCTTATTTTCGAGACTTTTGGCCACGATCGCCTCGATCATCCCTACCGTGAACAGATCAGGAAAAGAAACAGGTTTGTTCGACCGTTCCTCCCACTCACTCAGGTATTCGACAATCTGCGATAGCGAAGCTTTGGTCAAAAGCCCGTTTTCATCTACAGCCGTCCGAGCATTCACTTGGTTGACGATGGGCTCAATCTGAACCGGCAACGCCGCTTCAATTGCCAACCGCAGCGGCCTGAGGTGCTCCCCTGTTCCACCAAGATCGGCAAACAACTTCGCCCCTGGCACGACGAATTCCAGATCAACCTCAAGCACTTTGGCGATCTGTTCGCGAACAACTCGCGTCTGCTCGGCATTCAGCATCTCGACCTCCCGGTGTCAGGCGGATTTGGGGAAGCGAACTGATAGAGACAAAATTCCAATTGGAGACAGAACTCATGCCACAGCACAATAGCTGCATTCGCGCTGCTCATCCACTCGTTGGTATCCGGATGGGAGAAGTTCGCGGAGGTCGCTCAAAACGTAGTGCATTTGAGATCTCTGCCAGCCCCCCGATCGTCACACCAAATTCTTGCTCACAAACATTGACACTCGCATCCGTACTGTTATAGTACTGTGAACACTTTGAGGCATACCATGTTTGTGCACATCGAACGCGGATCGTCCATTCCGATCTCTCGACAGATTGCCGAGCAACTGCGGTCGCAGTGCTTGTCAGGCCTGTTGCAAGTCGGACAAAAACTGCCTTCGGTTCGGGAACTGGCGCAGCAACTGGCCGTCAATGTCAACACAGTGTTTCGGATCTATGAACGTCTGGCCGCTGAAGGTTTGATCGAACTTCGACATGGCGACGGAACCTATGTGTGCCCGCCGAAGACGCAAGCGGATGCCCAGTTGGCTCTCCAGCGGGAAAAGTTCCAGAAGGAATTCGACGCTCTTATCCAGCAGGGCGTGATGCTGGGCTACTCGGCAGTGGACTTCCGGGCCCGCTTGACGTCGGCCCTGGCCACAGCGCGAAAGCAGCAGCACTAACTGCGGAAGATGTATCGCTATCAAGGTTCTGGCGACTTCACCAAGTGAGGCAAACGATGAGCGACCCCGTCATTTCCGTTCAGCATCTGCGTAAGTCATTCGGTTCACACGTGGTCCTGCAGGATGTCACTCTGGAAGTCCCTGCGGGGCAGACCGTCGCGTTGCTCGGACGCAATGGCACTGGCAAGACGACGATGATTCGCGCCCTGCTGGGCCTGCTTCCCGTCGACTCTGGCAGCCGCAAAGTCGCGGGATGCAACCCTGCCACCGAGTCGGTAGAGTTGCGTCGTCGAGTCGGCTATCTGGCCGAAGATCAAGCGATGTACGGCTGGATGACCGCCACCGAACTCTGCCGCTTCCTGCAGCCATTCTATTCGCACTGGAATCCTTCGCTCGCCGAAAGCTATCTCCAACGGTTCGACATCCCCCGACAGGTCCGAATTGAACGCCTGTCGAAGGGCCAGTCGGTCAAACTCGGACTCGCTGTGGCCCTGGCGCATGCACCGCAAGTCGTGATCCTTGATGATCCCGCACTCGGCCTCGATCCCGTGTCGCGCAAAGAGTTCAATCGAGACCTAGTCGAACACCTGCAGGCCGAGGGCCGAACGGTGATATATAGCTCACACCTGCTGGATGAGGTCGAAGCAGTCGCCGATCAAGTCGCGATCCTCGATCGCGGACGTATCGTGCGACAAGGCCTGACCGAATCGCTTCGAGAAGATGTGCAGCGACTGGTTCTCTCTGCGGAAATCGTCCGGCAACGCCCTGCCCCGACTGGCCTGCTCGATGTCCGCCGCGCGGGTGAACAGTTCGAAATCGTCATCGACGATGCGGGGCAGTTCCGGGACGAATTAGCATCCGAAGGCCACACGGTCGCTGCTTCCAGCATGACTCTGGACTACATCTTCGAAGCCTTCGTCATCGGCCACCCCGAAAAATGGGGAGACACTACCATCGCCTCCAAAACCTGATTCGCCCTGCGCAATCCTTCTTTCATCTTTCCCGAGCCCCATCATGTCACCAGCATTCCGCAGCCTGTTGATGAAAGAATGGTCCGAGCGTCGCCAGTTCTTCTGGTGCGTTCTGGGCCTACTCTTCCTGAATCTCGGCTATTGCATCGCGTACGAAGTCGAGTACCGCACGCGAGCCTTCGTCGCGTCGTACTTCGCGTCTTGCCTCGGATTCATCTCGCTGGGCGCAATTTTGCTCGCCATGTCCACTGCCAACGGTGAGTCCTCGCAACGAACGCTTCGCTTCTCGGCGGCACTACCCATTTCGTCAAGGCAGATCGCCTAGGGCACGACTGCTGGGAGCCTGGGGTTGTCTGACAATTCCAATTCTCTGCGGTGCACTGCTGGTCACGACCTTGTTAGCCAGCGGCTTGATCGAACAAGCCGAGCTGCGACCGGCCGACTACAGCTTGGAAGCCACCACGATCCGACTTCCCGATCGGCCCAGTATGTCTCGGCTCGACGCCATCGGCTTCCTCTGGACCACAGTCGCGATTGCCGTCGTGCTGACGATTCATACCGTGACCTTGCTGTCACTGGTTGGAACCTGGTGCCGTTCCGAAGAAACCGTTGGTCTGTTGGGCGCCGTCGTCGCGTTGGCCTCACTGTCGCTCTCTTCAATCCGATTGAGCTTGGAACGAGCCGGCTCGTACTTCGCAGCGGACTGGATTAGCGCTGTCGTGCCAGGAAACTTCGCGATCACATTGGGATACGGAGAGTGGGATGGCTCGATCTACACAGACCTCGACTTGGCCCCGCTGATCCTCGGACCGTTAATCGTCAACGTGCTGATCACACTTGGATTAGGGACACTATTCGCCAGACGGTACGGATGCCGACCCGATCTCTCGCGCTCTGTCACCACCGGACGAATTGCGATTTGGAAGCGTCGTCTCAGTGGTCTGCTGCCGCAATTGGGATTTCGAGGGCCAGGGCAAATCGGCGCACTTGTCTGGCTGAATACCCGCCAGTCTGTTTCGCTGTGCCTGATTGGATTGGTGATGGCCGGGCTGATCACCTGTGTTTCGCTGAGTGAATTTCGCGCCCAGGCCTCTCTGGCGGCCCAATTCGCCGGAGAACTACCATCCAGCACCTGGATTGTTGGGTACTTGTGGGGAGCAATCGTTGCTGTAGCGATCTTTTCATCAGAGCTGAAATCTGGCTTAGAACAGTTCTGGCGATCTCGCCCCATTTCGCCGGCCCGCTGGTTCTGGACGAAATTCATCGTCGGATTGGCCGCCCTATTGATCACGCTCGATATCATCCCCGCGTTGCTCGCCAAATCGTCATCCTATCAATCCGATCGGGGTCCCGTCGGCATCGCCTTCGCCGCCTGCATACCACTGCTACATACGATGATTTATGCGCTTACAGTCGCGGTGATCTGCCGCTGGCGGCGGCCTATTCCCGCCGCTGTCGCTGCACTCATGCTATTTTTCCTACTGGACAGTATTTTGCAGTCGATTCCGGTCCATCCTCAAGTGTCCACGATGGGCGTCTACAATCAACTCCTTCAACTGGAACGCGACACGGGAACCGCCGACCTCACATCCGCGGGCTACCTGCCTGTGTATGGTGTCGTCGTCGCACTGATCGTCGGTGCTACTCTCTTCGCCCGTCGCATGGTCGTTCCTCCGGTCGTCGTGCAATCGGGTCGCGCGCTGCTTCTTCTGACACCGTTCCTTTGGAACTCGAACGCCCTCTGTGCCGAGCCACCCGAGCCGACCGAACTGATCAGCATCGATACTCGCATCCATGAACGAGACGAGTTGCTGAAACGCCTGCATCTTCGCGCTGTGATTAGAACGGAACGCTTCCCTATTTCTTATGCTTCTGGCCACAACCCCGTGTCGCGAAGACGACCGACGCAAAAGATGCAGGTCGAACAGAAAATGTATGACTTTTACACCGATGGAACGCGCCGCGCATGGACGCAATTCAACGCCAATGGGCAAGTTGTCATGAGGACAACATACGACGGATCGGTTCGGCGTGACTTCACGGCTCACCCTTCGAGCGGCAGTTTGGGCGGAACAGTGATTTCCAGATCTGACCCGCCACCCGATCCGTTTGTCACACCCGACAATCTCATCCGCACTCTCATTCCCTCACAGGCATTTCTCAGTGCCTCATTGTCGCAGCTTTCCAACCCGATCCCACCCCGAACGATAACCTTGCGAGAAGTCGATGGAGAACAGCTTCTCGACATGCAGGGTGAACAGAAGCCGTACCCTGCGCCAAGTGGCACTCAAACAGAGTACGATCATCGTTACCAGATCACGCTGAATCTGACCCGCAACGACTGGCCGGTACATCTGCAACATGAATCATTTCGAACGGCCGACCATCAGATCACGTTCCGTCAAATCATCACCTGCAAGAATTGGCGCGATGCCGGGCCGATCTCCTATCCCAAGCAGATCATCCAGCAGACTTACGCGAGATCCGGTGATGCCGCGGCCAACTCCGACGAACTCGAACTCATCGCCACCCAGGAAACCAACTTCGAACTCGTCGAGATCAACCCAACTATTCCAGAATCAACTTTCACCGAGCCCTTCCCTATCGGGTCGCGATACTACGATCTGCGATACCGAAAGTACTATGAAGTCGACTCGACCGGCACACCCCAGATTGCTATTCCCAAGCCCAAAGGCCTGCAGGGTGCCGTCCTGACCTACCACCTCCTCTGGATCACCGCCGCCCTCATCTTTTTCGTGTTCGACTCGCGCCGAGCCCTGATTTCCTTGGAGCGTCCGAATTGATACCGACAGAAACGGCTAGTAAAAATTGAGATCCAGCCTCTCAGACTCCGATGTCAGCATCCCTCTGAACCAGGCGGCAAAGGAACGCAGCCAACCTGCTTTCCAGCAACTGATGACAACGGCGACCACGAACCAGCCTATCCCGACAGAGAACGAGGTCGCTCCCTTCCAACCACTGTCATGCACCAGCAGGGATGCCGCCTCAACGATGATCGCCAGCGCCCCTAGTAGACCGCTGGCCCAACCGCAAAGCTGATACAGCCGCATCCGAACTGCCACACTGTAAACGAAGGCGATGATTGTCGTGACGGTGACGACTGCGACGGCGTACCAGATCGCCGACAGTTGCCCCGGCCGATAGCTGGTGACGATGCCAACAATCGTGACCAGCAATAACAACGGCGCGCCGACGATCCGCAGCAGCCAGGCAAAATCGTCTCGAAAGACCGCGCCGGTTCCCAACAGAGCAAGCATCACAAGCCCGCCCACGATCAGCAGCGATCGAACATTCGCCAGCTCCAGAGGTTCCAGCAGCGGTTGTAGCGCGGCAATGGCAATCAGCAGACTGATAAAGACTTCACGCGAACTCCCTCGCTGGATCCCTCTCGCAAATTCGATGACAGCCAGCAAAACGAGCGGCCAGATGATCGGCTGAGTCGACAATGTCACGTTGACCAATTGTGGATTGACGCGAGAAACCGCGATCAACGACCAGGCCATCAAAACATTCGCGGTGGCAACTCGGCGAACCATCGCATGACCGTAAAACGCAGCAGACAACAGCAACGTCACCCAGATTGGCGACCCAATCTGCTCGGTCACTCGCAAAGCAAAAACCCGATACGTCCCCGACCCCGATGCGGGCGGCAGAGCCATGATCAGGCAGAACATCGGAACCCACATCGCCAGACGAATCGCTCCATCGTGCTTCGAGACCAGACCCGCTTCCAGCAACAGCACGCCGACGGCGAACACCAAAGGAATCAGAAAATAGATCCCAAACGTCGATTCGAAGCTTAAAGCCGCCGTCAGCGATTCGCCAAACACCGGATCGAAAGACAGGCTAATCGCGTAGGCTCGAAACGCGATACAGATGGCGAGAAACACAAACAAGGACCACGGATACCACGGCCATCGCCAAGGCGTGCCATTGGCTTTCGTGTACTCGGGGCCCCGTCGAATCGCAGGCAACAGCGTTAGCAGGATCCCGCCTGCAACCGTGGGAAATGCCAGAATCAACCACGACACCATCTGCATCGGCAGCGTATTCTTGCCCGCCAGCAGCAACGGATAGAGAAACAACAACGCAAGCAACAAGTGATAGGGAACACGAAACAACAACGGCAGACGGATCTTCAGGCTCAGAAGTAAGATCTCGGAAAGCATCATCGAGAAGACCAGTCCCGCGATCAGCAATCGCCGTCCGGTATCGGGCTCTCGGACCAGCGTTTCATCAAAGATCAACGACATCTCGACGAACAGCAACAAGATCAACAGCAGGATCGAGCGCGCATCATCCCAGACCTTCCCGAATCTGACGATGACGAACCCCGTAATGGCTAGCAGAGCGATATAGCCAACTGTCAGACCCAGCAGCGGCCATGGTGAGAATGACTCACCGCTGTCCGAGTGAAACCACTGCGCAGACGCATGCAAGATAAAGCAGACACTGAGCAAGTAGAACGG
>DASYEA010000140.1:0-1677 GCA_036499265.1 Schlesneria sp.
GCGATGACAATAAACGTGGCGGCGATAACGGCGAAGATAATGAGCTGCTGCCAAAAAGCCGGTAGATCCTTGTTCTGGAGCGCGTTGAAGAAGAGGGCGTTCCATTCATTGAAGTAGACTGTCAGGCAGACCTGTCCGCATTGGGCGCCGATAACGGCAGCAAGCAACCCGCAGCCGATCCAACCCTCCCTGACGGGATAACTCCCGAGTGGCCCGAGATCGACGACTGTTTTCTCGTTCGAGCCAAAGTATGGGATCGTGAGCCGCCAGACTCTACGCGCCTGCTCGTGCGCCCTTCCCATCCATGCCTCCTTTCCCGGTAACGCGCCGAGCGTCCCGAGCTGTATTCAAGATTTGAGGAAAACAGGCACGAGACGTGCCAGTTAATCTAACGGCAAGGTTCGCCAAAAAATTCATCCGCACTCAATGACTTAGTGCATACGAAGAATCCGCGAGCAGCGGCTCATGGATAGCTGCTGCGCCGTATAAAGTGGCAATCTGCTCGAATTGCGGGCGAACTGGAGGTCAATCGTCGGATCCTCGTGCGACGCTTGGCGGAGCCAGCAAGGTCAGCTCAAATACGTCATCGACGCTCGTGTTTCCGAGCCCCGGCGGACTCCGAGGAGCCGATTGCGAATGTGGTGTTGCCGTCCGCGCAACGAGACTTCTTCGTAAACACTCTGACTCGGTTGCGCCGGCCATCGTGCATGATCTCAAGCGCCGCAACCGGCATGCGGCGCCAGCGCATCGATCGCGACACGGTGAAGGGCGTGCAACACTACGACTGTTGCGGAGGGACGGTCGGTTGGCCGGTATCGTTCGGGTTGCCATCGTCCGGAGCGTCTTTGTCGTCGGGGTAGAGCTTGTGCGTGAGAATTGCATAGGCCGTTTGTGCATCCGTGGCGCCACCGCCGGCGGCAGGATCGCCGTTGAGTACGAGGGTTTGTACGGCCTGCGACATCGCATCTAACTTTGCGGCGTCGCGATCGGGTTTGTCATTCTTGGCTGCAGTCTGCGCATCATAGTCGGCTTGTTTTGCATCGACCTGCCGCTTGAAGATGTCCGCCGACATCGCCGCCATGGATGGAATGGGGCTGGTAAATGATCCGCCATCCGGAAGGGTGACGCTGAGTGTGAACTCACTGGAAGAAAAGTTTTCCCGGTGCGCAATAATGACATCAGCTAACGCACTCTGACGGGCCATGTCCGGCGGTATTGGCTGACCACCTGGACCCGGTTGGGAAAGCCACTTCTGGTAGCTGACGGTGAACTCCTGGCCCAGTCCCTTATCGTAGAATTGGCTCAAGAGATCCTTGCCGACGTTGCTTGCGGTTCCTGCAAAGGCTTGCGAGACGAGAAATGCGGTTGCGTCGTTTGCCTTTTTGGCTTGCGTGAGCGCCAACGCACTCAAACTGTTCATGGCCGAAATGGAAGTCATGGCTCGCCCCTTGGCGGCCCTGACCCGTCATTCTGCGGGCGGTGCCGTGACGACGACGCGGACATCATCCCGCGCCTCCATATGGATCGCTCATTCATACCGCCGATTCTTAACAATCCAAGCCGATGTTACCGTCTGCAAGCCAATCGCTTACCGAAGTCGCTCTCTTGGTACGGAAGGAATAGCGACCTGGAAAAGTCGCGCGTGCGACTTTTCAAAGCCCGGTCGTGCCCTCTATG
>DASYEA010000141.1:0-4010 GCA_036499265.1 Schlesneria sp.
GTCAAGATTGCCGGCTACGCATTCCTCGGTTGGACACTGTGCTTCGCGCTCGGCCCAAGCTCCTCTGAAACAGCACGTTCCCGAGCAAACCGAATCGCAGCCGATCCGCTCAGAGGACAGGGTTGGCTGATCCCTTGCGCGGCGGCGTCATGGTTACTCGCGTCCATCGGAGTAGCCTATTCTCAAGACTCTGGACCGATCGAATATTGAGTTCAGTAGTCGATCGTGCCTCCTCCGACGACACTTCGGCGACAGTGCATCACCCAATCGATAGACTCACTGCGTCAGGCGTTCACTTAGTAGAACGTGATTTCGGGTCATTTTCGGAAAAGGTCTCAGGCCGATGTCGAAAGAGTTTTCGTCGAACAGCTATCGCCGACAGAATCAGGCGGCGTGGAACAGGCTGTCCGATGGTAGTCAGTTTGCCAAGGTTGCGTCCGACGAAGAGTTACGCGATCCGCTGAAAGCGCTCGATGGCCGCAATTGGCTCCCTGCCAGCGTCGCCGGTCTGCATGTGCTCTGTCTGGCATCGGGGGGTGGCTGGCAGTCGATCCTGTACGCGGGAGCGGGAGCTCACGTCACCGTGGTCGACCTCAGCCCCGGCATGCTGGAACTTGATCGGCGTGAAGCAACTCGACGCGGCTTGACGGTCACCACGATCGAAGCATCAATGGATGACCTGTCGATGCTGCCCGAAGAAAGCTTCGACATCGTCCATCAACCCGTCAGCACCTGCTACGTCCCCAGCATCGTGTCCGTCTACGAACAGATCGCACGGTTGTTGCGAGACGGCGGCCTGTACATCAGCCAGCACAAGCAGCCTATCTGTGCGCAGATTACCGAGCGGACTCCGCGAAATCACTTCGTCGTCGGAATCGAATACTTTCATGAAGGGCCACTGCCCAAGGTCGAAGACACCTCCTATCGCGAATCGGGAGCGGTTGAATACCTGCATCGCTGGGACGAACTGGTGGGGGGCCTCTGCCGCACCGGCTTCGTGCTGGAAGACCTGCGCGAACCTCGCCGAGCCGACTACAAAGCGGCCGTCGACCATTTCGGCTATCGAGGCCGCTTTGTCCCCCCCTATGTCCGCCTGAAGGCTCGTCGAGTTCCTCGCCAGCGGACCACGGAAGGGACCGCAAAACTCTGGCTGCCGTAGCCGAGCATCCCGTCGTTCTCGCGCAATTGAGAGGGCGAGAGGCGAGGCTCCCGCCGAGCCGCGCATGTTATTGTGAGTCCATCGACAGGCGCGGCTTCCAAGGAACTCGCCTCTGCAAAGTAGAAGGCACACTCCGTGTGCCGTTCTTAAGTAGCCTTCTCGCTCCGCTGAGAAGTAAGCCAACTGCGAATCAGGGTCCCAAGCACATCGGAACGGGATGGCAATCAGGACATCATGTTAATCGGCCATTCTTCTCGCGGAACGAGAAGGCCAGTGCGCGAAACCATTCAATCACAGCCTCTCCGTGTGCCGTTCTAAGGCTGACTCCCAAACTGCAGTTTCAGAGCAAGATTCTTCACGGCGGTCATCGGGATCTCGTCCTGTTCAATGGCACTGTTAGAACAGATAAACAC
Organism: Schlesneria sp.; assembly: GCA_036499265.1. GTDB lineage: Bacteria > Planctomycetota > Planctomycetia > Planctomycetales > Planctomycetaceae > Schlesneria. The sequence goes on from DASYEA010000141.1 coordinate 1,573, forward strand.
CGGTGCTTCGCTCGCCTCGCGCCCGGGGGTGGGCAAGCGACCGTGACTTCCTTTGACTCCCGAGGCGTCCAAGCCGATCACATCCATGTAGTACCGGAAGCCCATGAACTTCTGCGCCAAGCGAGCGGCAATGTGCAGCTTCGGAAACGAGAGCTTGGGATCGACGAAGAGTTCCACCGGGTCATAGCCTGGTTTGCGATGGATATCGATCGTTCTGGCATAGTCCGGTGCCAGCGTGTCATCTTCCCAGAAGTAATAGGTGAACCACGAATCGTCGGCAGCGATCACAACGAGTTCGCCGGAACGTTCGTGATCCAGGCCGAACTGCTGTTGCTCGCTACGATCCAGCACCACGTCGATCCCAGGCGCCTGGCTCAACAATAGCTTGACAGCCTTGATGTCCTCATACTTTTGGACGTAGACGTGAGCCACCTGATGATCGGCGACTGCGAATGCGCGAGATGCTCCGCAGTCGAGCGTTTCCCAACCGAGTGGTTCGCGTCGAGCCGTGATGTAGCCGTGACGTCGCAGAATGCGATTGATGTGAACCGGTTGCTTCACCGCAGTGATTGCATATTCGGAAAGCACGATGATGTCGGCCCCGATTTCACGTGCCGCGGCGATACATTTGCCCGCTTCCGCATCGACCAACCGAATGTCTTCGGCCACTGCGGGATCGTTTGGCCCCAACCGCTGCAGGTTGTAGTCCAGATGAGGCAGATAGACGAGTGTCAGGCTGGGTCTGTAGCGCCGCATCACTTCGACGGATGCATCGGCGATCCAACGCGAACTCAGAATATCGGCCCCGGGTCCCCAGAAGTGATGCAGCGGAAAGACCCCGAGTTTGCTCTGCAGTTCGTCTCGCAAGCTGGCGGGCTGGCTGTACGAATCAAATACCTTTCGACCATCGGCGGGGTAACTGGGCCGGGGCGTCATCGACCATTCGACGTTGGCATACATGTTGTACCACCAGAACATCTTGGCCACGGTGTAGCGCGGATCCTGCCAGCGAGCCGTGTCGTACAGTCGTTCGCCATGAACCAGATGATTCGATTGTCGCCACAGCCAGACTTCGGATAGTTCCCGGAAGTACCAGCCATTCGCCACGATCCCGTGCTCATTGGGCAACGTCCCCGTCAAAATTGTGGATTGAGCGGAGCAGGTCACGGCGGGCAGCACGGTACCCATCGGTCGTGCAAATCCCTCTGCGGCCAACGCCACGAGATGCGGCGTATCCGGTCCGAGCATGTCTTGCGTCAGTCCGACAACATTCAAGATGAGCAGTGGTCGCGTCATAAACGAGATCGTTTCCCACGTCGAAGGTGAATCGAGTAATGTATTCCCAAAGTAGTAGGCACACTCCGTGTGCCGTGTACTCTGCAGCACCGAATATCGAGAACAAGTCGGTGCGCGGCAAGTTGCCGAAGGGAAAAAGAGATTGAAAACACAGAAGCACAGAGAGAACAGAGCATGACCAGAAGATCCAAGAATCAATTCTGAAGTTGGTTGTCTCAATCTCTGTTTCCTCTGTGCCTCTGTGTTTTCAATATTCTTCCACTCTGAATTCTGAGAACTGGAGTAGCGTGATGATCTTGAATTATGTGACTTTCGGACTGGCACTATCGCTATTTGTTTCTCAGGTCGCTGCAGCCGATGAACCACTGAAAATCGGCATCGCCGAAACAGACATCACCCCGCCCATCGGTTTCCCCATGGCAGGCTACTATTTCGAACGACTGGCCGAAGGTTCCCTTGATCCGTTGAAAGCCAAGGCAATCGTCTTTCGCGGTCCGAAAGAGCAGGCCGCCTGGGTCGCCTGTGATCTGATCAGCATCTCGACGGATCTCACTCGTGCCATTCGAGCCGGTGCGTGCGAGAAGACAGGCATCCCCGTTGCGAACATCGTGGTATCGGCGACGCATTCGCATACGGCACCAGACTATGGGAAGGAACTGGTGAAGTACCTCGATAAGGCTCCGCAAGATCCGTTGCGTAGCGGCTACATCGAAAAACTGATTGCTGGTCCGATCAATACGATCGTCGAAGCATCTGCGAAGGCCGAGTCGATGGTGTTGGAAGCTGGCTACGCGACGCAGCAAACACCCGTCTCGTTCAATCGCCGCTTCGTCATGCGTGACGGTAGCGTGAGGACCTGGATGAATTGGCAAAATCCCGATGTCGTCCGCGCGGCCGGGCCGATTGATTCGGAGATCGGCTTGATCATGGCACGCACGAGTGACGGAAAGAGACGCGGCATTCTCAGCAACTTTGCATTGCATCTGGACACCGTCAATGGGACCAAGTGGAGTGCCGACTACCCGCACTTCATCGAGTATTCGCTTCGCAAGACATCGGGCGACGACTTGATCTCGATCTTCGGCACAGGTTGCTGCGGCGACATCAACCACGTCAATCCCCGCAGTCCTGAACGCAACAAG
>DASYEA010000142.1:0-6534 GCA_036499265.1 Schlesneria sp.
GCCGCGAGCCCATCGCATTGCACTGGCCGGTGATCGAGTTCGCACCCGTTCCCGGCCGACCCATGTTTCCGGTGATCAACGCCAGATTGATTAAACTCTGCGCAGCTCGTACGCCCTCGTAGCTTTGGTTGATCCCCATGGTCCACCAGAACGAGACCCTCGGACGCTCATGAATGGTGCGAGCCACGCGTTGGAGACTCTCGACTGTCATGCCCGTTTTCTCGGCCACGATCTCGGGAGTGAACTGCTTCACGTGAGCGGCGAAGTCGTCGAAACCGTTCGTATGGGCAGCGATATAATCGTGATCGATCCAGTCGTTCTCGATCAGGATGTGAGCTAAACCATAGAACAATGCCAGATCGCTCTTCGGTCGAATTGCCAGATGCTGTGTCGCGTTCATGGCGGTTTCGGTTCGTCGAGGATCGACGACGATGATTTCCGGCTTCCGCTTGTTGCGCATCACTCGCTCCCACAGGATTGGGTGCGCGATGCAGACGTTGGCTCCAACGAAGATCATGCAGTCGGACTCTTCGAAGTCCTGGTAGGTGTAAGGGGGCGCGTCAAATCCAAAGGCTTGCTTATAGGCGACGACTGCGGTCGCCATGCACTGACGGGTGTTGCCGTCGCCGTGAATCATTCCCATTCCAAACTTGGCGAGGGCTCCCAGCATCGCCAGTTCTTCTGTCGCCAACTGCCCTGTTCCTAGCCAGGCGACCGATTCGGGCCCGTGGTCGCGCTGGATCTGCTTGATGCGCGAGCAGAATGCGCCCATCGCAATGTCCCAGCTAACTGGTTCAAGATGCCCCTTCTGATTTCGCAGCAATGGTGTCATTGCGCGTTCGGACGAGCTCAAGACATTCAGCGCCTCCCATCCTTTGGGGCAGGCCATTCCCAGATTGACGGGATAGTTTGTATTCGGTGTCAGTCCGACAGCGGCACCGTCCTGAAGGTGAATGTTCAGGCTACAACCGGTCGAGCAGAAGCCGCACGTCATCGGGGTCGTCGCGTTGGGCTTGCTTCGATCAGGAACAACTCCCAATCCGAATCCACCGGGACTCAGCAGCATTTCGCGCGTGTAGTGTCCGTCTCGCTGATGCAGCAAGTCGGCGAATGGAAGTTTGATAGCCATCGATCCGACTCCTTCAGGTCCGCAGGCTACCCGGCATCCGCATCGCGACCGCTGCTGTGAAGAACAGCGTGCGTTCTACGAATTCGCCGATGACAGATAAGGTGAACGAGGCTAGACACAGGCCAACGATGACCAGGGGGTTCATCGCGTGAGAGGGACTCTCCCACGATTGATTCAGCAGAATGGCTGGCAACGCGATCCCACCGATAAGGCCGCACAGGAATCGGACGTGAGTCCACGCTTTCAATTCGCCCACCATGAGGCGTGCGGAACGATTCAGAGGCGTCGTCTGCTTGCTGAACAGGTGGCCGAATAGCCCCAACTCATAGAGCAACTTTGCGGCAGCAACAATGACCAGGCTCAGGCACAAGTTGCCGCCGTAAGCGATCATCAACTGCTGGATGCTCGCGGGTTGCAGCAGATCGACTGCCAGAACGGAAACAGTAAGAACCGTCGACAGTCCGAGCCACAGCATCGTCAACGAGAACTTCACGAATGTTCGAGGTCCGATCCAGAACGGTCGTTGAGTACAGTGATAAATCATGATCGAACAGAGGACGCCCGCCAGTCCCGCAGCCACCACGGAGCAGGCCAGCCCGAAGACCCACGGGGCCGCTTGCTGCTCTGGCCACAACCACAGCACCGCGGCGTAGGCCGCCGCAAACTTTGCGAAGGCGCCAAACGCGACAATCTCGCGACTGAGCCAACTTCTTCGCAGGCCCAACACGGCTCGATACGCGAGCAGCGGTCGGCCCAGGTGCATGGTGCTGGCCGCAAGTGCCAGCAATCCAAAGCCGAGCGCACTCGCCGTTTGAACGGGCAGCACGAGCGAGAACGATGTTGAACCGCGAGCGTAGATTTGCAGGATCTGCCCGACCAGGAACGCTCCCACGGACAACTGAGTCAGCACCAGCATGACAATCAGCGGGGTATGCGCGTGTTCCGCATGCACCGCGAAATAGTCCGCCGGAAGGAAGTTGCGAGGGAACGGTTTCGATGACTTATAGTTGGTTGTTGGCTGTGTGTATTGAGGGTCAGGAGCGCCGGGCAGAAAGGGATTCGCTTCACAATCCGCCGCGACATCGGCCTTTTTCACGACAGCGATGCGGATCGCTTCATGTGGACAGGCTTGTACGCAGGCGGGTGCCTCGCCGACAGCGAGCCGCTGGCTGCACATGTCGCACTTGCGAACGATACCTCGCTTGGCACTGTACTTTGGGACTTCGTAAGGGCAGGCCAGAATGCAGTACTGGCAACCGAAGCACTGATCGTCCAGATGCTTGACGATGCCAGTGACGGGGTCCTTCTCGTAGGCTCGCGTCGGACAGACATTCATGCAGGCAGGATCGAGACAGTGATGGCATGCCGTGGTGACGTGCTGCAAGACAGGCAGCGTCACCGATCCCCCGTGCAGCAGACCCACGTCGCGCCAGGTTTCGTTCTCATCGAGACCATTCAGCGAATGACATGCGGTCACGCAGGCCTTACAGCCCGAGCACCGATCCAGATCCACCTCGAAGGCATACTGCTCGCCGGGTCCGGGCGGCGACGCTGGTAGTAGTGACGAGTAATAGCGTGCCTGTTGTGGATGACTGCTACCCGAATGGAATTGCGAGAAGCGTTCGACGGCCGTCAAGTCTTGCTGATCTGCCAACAGCTCTTCCAGGAACGAAGGCATCGACGAAGTCGTTGTCCGTTCGGCGTGAGTCAGTGGTAGAGCAATAGAGGACATGGTGGTTTAGCGGGGCTCAATCTGGTTGTTGAATCGGTGAGGCGTTCGCACGTTGATCGATCAAGCCGGCGCGCAGGTGACGCAGCCGGTTCCGCACAAGCGTTGTTCAATGGCCGGGGCCGTGGCCAGCACATCGGCGTGTGGCAGGAACAGGAAGACATCGTCGTCTTGCACCCTGACGGGGTAGGTTCTGATGCTGTAGTCCTCGCCGCTTAAGCATGAGCCGTCTTGCAGCGAGAAGTTTTTCTTATGGAAGGGGCATGCCACCTTGGGGATGCCACCGACATCGCCGATGATCCCCCGTGAGAGTGCGAACTCTTGCTTGTGAGGACACATGTTGTCGGTCGCGTACCACTCCTGGCGACTGTCGAAGTTGAAGATGGCGATCTGGGCATGGCCATGCTTGATCGTCGCCCCGCCATTCACGGGGAATTCAGAGGCCGATCCCACGCGAACCCAGGTTGGCTCCGCTTCTTCCGTCGTTTCGTCGAGGGTCTTGCCGTTAAGAAGTGTAAGCTGGCCGAGAGGAACCGTGTCGTCTGACCAGGGGGCGGGATGAGGTTGGCCTCGTTCCGAGACGAATTCGATTGTTGGTTCCGTCTCGTCCGTGTTGACGAACTGCTGGAACAGTCGTCGCTTTTCGGGATCGCGAACGACGGCGGCCCATTCACATTGATAGGTGTCGACGACGAACTGCATCTGACGGTCAAGGTCTTCGCACAGACCGAGTTTGTCGCGGATGATGACATCGCGAAGGTGTTCGAGGCCCCCTTCGAGTTTCTCGAGCCAGACCGACGTTCTTGTCAGTCGATCGGCCGTCTGCACGTAGTACATCAGGAAACGATCGATGTAACGGGTGGCAGTTTCCTCGTCCAAGTCGGCCGCCAGCAGATCAGCGTGACGTGGCTTTGATCCCCCGTTCCCGCAGACATATAGGTTGTAACCTGCTTCAGTCGCGATCAGTCCAAAATCTTTGGATTGAGCTTCGGCACATTCACGAACGCAACCCGAGACAGCCCCCTTCAACTTGTGAGGGGAACGCAGCCCCTTGTAGCGGTTCTCGATGCGGATCGCGAAGCCGACAGAATCCTGTACGCCGAACCGGCACCATGTGGAGCCGACGCAGCTCTTCACGGTTCGTAGCGACTTGCCGTAGGCATGTCCGCTTTCGAAGCCCGCGTTGACGAGTTCTTCCCAGATAGACGGAAGTTGATGAACTTCAGCCCCAAACAGGTCGATTCGTTGACCACCCGTGATCTTGGTGTAGAGGTTGTACTTCCGGCCAACCTCACCCAGGACGATCAATTTTTCAGGAGTGATTTCTCCGCCGGGGACACGCGGGACGACGGAGTACGATCCGCCACGTTGGATGTTGGCCAGGAAGCGATCGTTCGTGTCTTGGACTGTGGCATGTTCAAGGATGTCTTCGTTCCACAAGCTGGCCAGGATCGAAGCCACAGCTGGCTTGCAGATTTCGCAGCCGTGTCCGACGCCTTGTTCTTGAACCACCTCGCTGAACGTTCGATAGCCTTTAATCTTGATGACGTGAAACAGTTCCTGTCGCGTGAAGGCGAAGTGTTCGCACAGCGACGTATTGACTGTCTTCCCGGCCTTCTTCAGTTCGCTATTGAGGATATCCGTGACAAGTGGAATGCAGCCGCCGCAGCCCGTGCCGGCTCGCGTACAGCTTTTCAGTTCACCAATAGTGCAGACTCCGTCCGCGATGGCCGTGCAGAGATTCGCCATCGAAACGTTGTTGCACGAGCAGATTTGAGCCGCCGGGTCCAGGTCGCCAACCCCACTTGAACTGGCTCCTCCTTTAGGGCCGAGCAAGAGTTCACTTGGCGAGATGGTCAACGGCTTATCGGACTTGCAGGTCATCAGCAACCGGCCGTAGTCATTCGCATCGCCAACCAGGATCCCGCCGAGCAGCTTCTTGCCGTCCAGCGAAACAAGGATCTTCTTGTAGACTCCTTCAAACGGATCTTCGAAGACGATCGCCTTGGCTTGAGTTGCATCGGCTTCGTGATTGCCGAAGCTGGCGACATCGACTCCCGTCAACTTGAGCTTTGTCGACATGTCCGCGCCGTTGAAGGTCCGCGATTGCCCGCACAGATTGGCGGCGACGATTTCCGCCATCTCATAACCAGGAGCCACCAGTCCATAGACCATGCTGCGATGCAAGGCGACTTCACCAATGGCAAAAACACTAGGATCGCTGGTTCGTAGTTGATCATCGACCACCACGCCACCGCGTGGTCCCACGTTCAACCCGCTGGCTTTGGCGAGGTCATCTCGAGGCACGATTCCCGCCGAGACGACAACCATGTCGACGGCAAGTTCCGAGTTGTCCTTGAATTTCAGCCCTTCAACTTGACCGTTTCCCAGGACTTCAGTGGTGTCCGCATCCAGCAGGACATGAATCCCCAGGGTTTCGATCTTCGAAACCAGTGTCTTCGAAGCCTTATCATCAAGCTGTCTCGCGAGGACTCGAGGGCCCAGGACGACAACATGAGTTTCCAACCCCAAATCATAAGCCGCCTTGGCGGCTTCCAGTCCCAGCAGGCCGCCACCGATGACAGCGCATTGCTTGGCGTGCTGAGAGTATTCAATGATGTGGTTTAAGTCTTCGATCGTGCGATAGACGAAGACACCACGATTTTGGATGCCTGGAATGGACGGTACGAACGGGTACGAACCAGTTGCCATGACACAGAAGTCATAGTCAATCTGGACTCCCTTTTGAGAACGGACAGTTTTTGTCTCACGATTGAGTTCACAAGCACGATCGCCGATGTGCAGCTCAACGCCGTGTTCGAGATACCATTCTTTTCGAGCCAGCATCAGTTGTTCGGCGTCGCGGTGCGCGAAGAAGCTGGTCAGGCCCACACGATCGTAGGCGGCGCGTGGTTCTTCGCAGAACGTGACGATTCGGAACTGACGCGCTGTATCGAACTCGACGAGTCGCTCACAGAATCGATGTCCGACCATGCCGTTTCCGATGACAACGATCGTCTTGCGGGCGAAGTTTGATGCGATCACGATCGGTGTTCCTCGATGCAGTCGAAGGCTTGGTGATTCGAGGCCCAGGGAGCCACGGGAGCTATCTCGATTGCAAAGGGTGAGCCCGGTTCGCCCTCACTCACTGGCGTGAAGTTTGAAACTTCGGGCTGCGGAAGGGCTGAGTGTGGAAGGTCACACAGACCCTGTTCCGCCAGGCAGAGCTTTCCCGAAGAAGGTCATTGGAGCGAGCGTTTGACGACGACATACGCTGCTCGCATTCGTGGCATCTGGCTGCCGAATTTGCGTGCAGTTGTCACTTCCGCAGGGGCTTCTCATCGGCCTAAATCCATTTTGACAATTTGCCACGGTTCGCTGGATTCTTCGGTATTTACAGGTCTGGATCGATGTTCCGCATACATCGGAAACGACTGGGGGTACGCAGTTTGCTTCCGCTGAGTGATGTCCGAAATCTCTCCTCCAACAGGAGGAAGAGAACGTGACCAGAGGTCGTTCGAATTTATCTTCCCGCAACCAGATTTGATGTCCGACTTGCCGGAGTTCGTTTGAATCAATGCTGATCTCCGGTCAAACAAATTGCTCGTGACCGGTGACTTCGATTGTGATGACGCACGAAACTAATTCGAATCTGAAAATAGATCGCGAGAATCCG
>DASYEA010000143.1:0-2817 GCA_036499265.1 Schlesneria sp.
CGCTCAAGTCTCGGCAACCCTGGTCGTTCAGGCTCTCGACAAAGGTTGGGCTGAAGTGCCGATCAAGTTCGGCGAAGCGGCGATTGGGAAAATCACCTCAGATTCCGGGAAGGTCTTGCTTCGAGGAACCGGCAACGGAACATATTCGCTGCTGCTGCCGACTCCGGGTGAACACAAGATCCAAATCGAGCTCACCGCTCGTGTTCGCACGGCCCCAGAAGGAAAAAGTCTGGAGATGGATGTCCCGACTGTCGGGATTACCACCTTCGACCTCGTCATTCCCGATGCCGATCAGACGATTGAACTGAAACCCAAGCTGGTCAGCGAACCGATTGCGGCCGCCGCGAAAGAGACTCGCATTAAGGCGACGATTGGATCGACCGACAAGATCTCGGCCCGCTGGCATCCTCGAGTCGGCACGAAGCCCGATATGGAACTGCTGGCGAGCGTCACGAATCAGACTTTGGTGACGGTCGAAGACGGGTTAGTTCACACCGACGCCTGGCTGACCTACGAAGTGCTGCGAGGCCAGATTGAAAAGGTGCGGATCGCGGTTCCCAAAGGCCAGCGAATTCTCGACATCACTTCAAACGCAAAAGTGAAAGAATGGAAAGCGGTCGAAGAAGACAACCGTCAATTGGTGACGATCGAATTGCTCAGCCGCTTGGACGGCAAAGTAACGCTGGAAGTGCATACCGAGCAGGCTGCACCAATCGAAGCATTTGATGTTGCTGGCATGGAAGGGGCGACTGCTTACGGGATTCATGCTCTCGATGTCATTCGCGAGAGCGGCACGGTGGCCCTGAAACAGGGTGGCGATCTGACACTGACCGTGGAGGAACAAACTGGCTTGCTGCGGACGGATGACAGCGAAGTCGATGCTCGGTTGAAGCGACCCGGAGGGCTGTACTTCAAGTACTATAGCCCGGCGTTTCATTTGAAGGTGTTGGCGAAGCCTGTCGAGCCACGCTTGATCGTCAACCAAACATCGCAGTTGGTGTTCCGCGACGATCAATTGCGATTGCGGTCGGTGGCGAACTTCACGATCGATCGTGCTGGCGTGTTCGAAGTGAAGTACAAATTGCCCGCAGACATCACGATCGAGAACGTCGTGTGCGATCGCATGAAGCAGTTCGATGTTTCGCCGGACAAGACAACTCTATCGGTCAGTCTGCGTGAAAAAACGCTGGGCACGCTGGCAATTACTGTGTTCGCATTCCGATCGCTCGACCCGACTGCCGAGAAAACGGATCAGACGATCCCGACACTCGAACCGGTCGGTGCAGAGCTGGAAAACGGCAAGATTCAGGTCTATGCCCCGGAATCGATCGATGTCATCACCGACGCTGAAAAGCTCGTGGGTGCTCAGCCCGATCCGTCACCGCAGGCGGAGGCAATCGCCAACGCACGGTTGGTTTCGTCGTGGCTCTATAACCGCAGGCCAGTGGAAATCCCTGTCCGAACCGTGCGCAAGCCAACTCGACTGACCGCTTCGATCGGAACTCGCGCGGATGTGAAGCAGGGACAAGTGCAGGTCACGACCAATCTGAATTATTTGATCGAGTATGCGGGCATCGACACCTTCCGATTCTCAGTTCCGGAAGCATTGGCCGACAGGATTCAGATCAGTTCCACTGCCGGAGGTTCGGCACCGCCGATCAAGCAAAAGAGTCGCGCCGCCAAGTCAGTTGACGGCTGGGTCACCTGGACCGTCGTCATGCAGCGCGAAGTGCTGGGCTCACAGCCCTTCCAGATCACCTACGATCTCGGTCCAACGGCCGATACCGAAGCGAAGAGCGAAAAGAGCGTAATCGAGGCGATTCGCGCGCTCGATCCATACGACAAAGATGATGGCCCGCAGGGGAAGCGTGAGATCACCTTGTCGCGGACGATCGGCGAAATGACCGTGCTTAAAGATCGGGCCCTCTCGGTTTCGGCTACCGCTAGTGGAGGCGATGTCGAGCCGATTGACGTGCGTGAACTGCAATATTTGGCACAGGACGGGTTTGTTGCCTATCGCTATTTCAAGCAACCGGTGAAACTGGAACTGTCCGCCAACAAATATGAAGTGCAAGGCGTTGTCGAAACCGTCGTCAGTAAGGCGCTGGTGGAAGTCGTGCTGGACAAGGCCAGCATCGCCACATACCGGGCCCGGTATGTGATGAAGTCGAGCGAACGTCAGCGGCTGCGTGTGGATTTGCCGACGTCGGCCGAGCCGTTGGGAGTGCTCGTTGATCGCAAGCCGGTCGCGCTGGAGAAGGCGGACCTGAAAGCTCGCGATCTGTGGACCTCGTACTTCATCAACGTGGCCCGCACGAAATCATCCGATGAACCATTTTCACTGACGATCCTGTTCCGCATGGCGGTGAAGCCCGATGCGTTTCAGACGGCAGGAGGGTCACTGTTACTCAGGCTGCCGATCATCGGCGGGTACGAAGCCAAAGGTGTCGCGATTCAGCAGTTGCGGCTAGGCGTCTGGATTCCTGATGAGTATGCATTGATCGGAACGCCAGAGAATTTCACGAGCGAGACGCGAACCTCGTTACGCGACTTATTTCGCAAGCGACGGGGCGGCCATCAAGGGACACAGGATCTCGATGCCTGGATTGGAACGGATGCAGGTGGTGTCTTCGAATTTCCAGTGGAAGGGCACCGCCACCTGTACTCCAGTCTGGCGGGTCGCGATGCGGTTCAAGGATTCGGCTGGTGGCATCTGCCGTATTACACCTGGATCGTCAGCGGAGCGATCATTGCGATCGCTTTCCTGCTGCGAAACACATCGTGGGAAAACAAGTTGACGCTGCTGATCCTGGCTGC
>DASYEA010000144.1:0-3946 GCA_036499265.1 Schlesneria sp.
ATGGTTGCGGGGCTGCCGAGGGCTCTGCTTGTGCTGATCCAAGTGGCGGCAGTGCTGGAAACTGACCGCCCATGCCGGTCGCACGATAGCGGTTGGAGTCTTCGAGAGGAACCGGGGGATACTCGCCACGACAAATGTCACCGAGAACGCCGGGCCAATCTTTGCATTCATCAACGGCTTTGTTCATGGGGTAACTGTCACCGTAAATGGGTTTCCAATGCAGCCACCACCACCAGTTGCGCATGAGATCCATGCGCCTGACATCACAACCAGAAAAGGCGAGCAGGTTTGCGAGACTGTTACAGGAGTATTGCTGCAGAACACATCAGTTCCAGCAGGGTACGACGCCATACTGAATAGCCAGGATATGCCACCGCCCCCGCACCTCATCGTTACCCTCGGGAAATCCATTCTGTCAGTCCAGGTCGGACTGGCGAAAAACAAGCTCAGCGGACCATTGTAAAACAACGGAACAGTCACACCGCTAATGGCGCATCCGGAAGAAACGAGTGTTGCGTTGATCATCGCTGGAACGGGATTAACCGAGCAGCATGATGTTGGTATCGTCACTCCCGAACTGCTCGATGAACTCGATGACGACGAGCAGCACGGGCAATCAGGAAACGTAACGACATCACCAGGATTCGGCATCAGCAACCGACTGCCTTTCCGTACGTCACAGACAGACCACCTGACCCACAAGAGACTTCTGTCACAACGGTAATGCAACCACCGCCGCTTGATCCGCTGCTGCCGCCACCAGACCCACCTGATGACGTTCCCGAGCCACCCCCAGACCCGCTGGATGTGCCCGACCCCGATGTTGCACTTGTTCCCGAAGATCCTGTGGAACTATCTGATCCACCGCTGCCGTCACTTCCACCACCGCTTCCCCCTCCGCTCCCTCCCCCGCTACCGCCACTTCCGCCTGATCCAGAGGATGTTGTTGACCCATCTGAGCCACTTGAGGCGAGAGAACCAGAGGAATTTGCGGAACCGGATGACGTACCGCTGGAAGTCTCGCTCCCTCCTGATGACGTCTGTGACCCGCCGTCTGAGCCACCGCTGCCGCCACTGGATGTCTCGCTATTCCCTGACCCTGATTGTGAACCGGACGACTGCGAGCCAGAGGACTCTGATTCGCGCCCCGACGAACCACTCGACCTCGATCCAGACGACCTGGCGCTGCTCGTTTCGCTCGATGTGCTGCTTGAGCCCGAGCTCGACTGACTACCGTCGCTGGATGGCTCGCTGGAAGTTGCACTCGAGTCGCTGGAGACTTCGCTTGATCCACTGGATGCACTGGATTCGCTCGATGCCGAGCTTTCGCTTGAGCCGGACGAGCTTCCGCTCGACGAACTCGATGAAGGACAGCGACAGCAAACATCGACTGTTGTACCGGAAGGACCAGGTGCAACAGATGGTCGCACCTGATACATCGGATCGCAGTTGCTGAAGATTAGTTCCCAGGACGTTCCATCGGATCGATAGGTCGTATAGCCACATTTGCAGGATGTTGCCGAAGTACTTGAGCCACTGCTGCCCGATGACGTTGTCGAACTGCTGTTGCCACCAGATGATCCAGATGATGCGGAACTTTGGGACCTGCTGCTTTGCGAGCTGGAACTCTGCGAACTGGAGCTTCGTGAGCTGGAGCTGCTGGAGCTTTCTCCCAGGGGATCAATCGGCAGAGATTCAAATCCGAAGTTCGGTGGCATCGACACCGCGCGCGTCTGACAGACCAGCTTGCGTCGCCTCCCCCTTCCTTTGACGGTCATTTCCCAGCGCACGTAGTCATCGCACCCGGAAGGAACCCAGGGCACGATCCCCGCATAAGTGATGTCGTATTGAAACAGCAACCAGTAGTAATAGTCAGGCTCAATCTCGTTGGCCAGATTTGCTTCAAAGCCGCGAAGATACTCGCCCGAATCTGAGATGTTACCGCCACCGATGGCCGAGCAGTGAAAGACCTTGGAGCCGCCGTTGACCGGAACACCCGTCACTGCCTTCTTGGCGTAACCTGAAACGCGGTCCCCCGTGTCGTTTCCATAAGTCACCACGATCGAAGAGGGAACGTTGCCCAGAACTCCCGCTTCTGATGAGAAGTCTCCGCCAGCGACCTCATCCCAACCGCGTCCAAGGTTCGACGCAACTGTCGTTGTGGCTTCTTCAGACGTTTGCGTCTTGTAGGGACTGAACTTGTTTGAAGTTGCTGCTCCAATCGATCCGACGACGCGACGTTGCAGCGTCAGTGCGACCGCGTCCACCAGCAGCGCGGCATTCTCGAAATCTCGGACGAACTCGACCGCCGATGGCCGGCCGTAAGCGGTTGGGACGGCACTACCGAGTTGAGGCGAATCGGAAAAACTACTGCCCTTGATCTGTTGCAGTGCCTCGCCCCAGGTCGAAGGGGCATAGAGTTCAACGTGATACAATTGCCAGAAGTAGCGTGCGTCGACGAGGGGCAACAGCCACAGCCGATCGTTCGAATTGACGCCATCGGCACTAACCGGTCGCGGTGCCAGCATGTACATGCCGGTCGTGAATCCGTTGCCGTTGCTGTCCTGCATCGTAAGGTTGGTAGCCTTCTCTGTCTCGCAGGCGTCCAGCACGGATTCCAGGTTAGATCCTCGAATCAGAAACAACCCATTCGCCCAGCGTGTCGCTCCCGTTGGCCAGTACAACGAGTTGATTCGTGGTCGCGGCGGAGTGGGATAGTTTCCCACGGGAAGTCCGACTCGTCGGACCGTCGGTGTCTCGAATGCTGGCCAGCCTGAAGAACTGGATGTCGATGACGGCAATCCCGGATTCGCGATGCTGGCAAACCGAGCCTCGCGAATCGCAGTATTCTCGGTGCAGAAGATACTGGCGTGGAGTTCATTGAGATGCCGGTCAAGCCAGGTGCGGACCGCTCCCTCGGGATCTTCCAGCAACAGATCGACGCCGGCAAATTGGATCGTCATTGGTCGCTCAAGTCCCAGTAATAGGCACCTTGGAATGCCAGTGAAAACGACGTGAAGTCGCCTTTCCCCTGGCCAGATGCCGGATGCACGGCACTGGTGGGTCGCAGGTACGACATCAGCAGCGGCTGCCCGTCGTTTGAGTACAGTTGTTTTCCGGCGAGCGACTTCAAGACGCGTTGTTTCAAGGTCAGGCTGCCGCGAGTGCTGTCCGTCATCGCGATCGCCGACCGCTCGATCTCATCGAGCAGGATCTTGGACCAGGCGCTGACCTGGAAGATGGCCATCTCGATCACGCCGTCCGGGCCAGCCCCTGTCGGATCTTCCAGCATGAATTGTGAGTTCGCCGGAGAAACGGTGCAGAAGACTTGGTCCTGAACGTCAACCCCCGGCCACGGCACATCGGAGATGAAACAAGTCGACTCGCTGCCTAACAGGTCGCTGATGTCGACTCGCAGCTTGTCGACGATGGCCTGCAGGACCACGATCTGATTGGTCGCACCGACTTCGCAACTGTTGCTGAAACCGTCTGGCATCGCCAAGATCTCCCTCACTTACTAACTACTGGTCAAAGTGGTTGTCGAATTCGTCGGTCCATCGTTCGTCCAGTCGTTGAAGCCCATCTTCAACACCTCTGACGGAGCGGGTTGGCGAGCCAGTGCGAACACAAATTCAGCGTTCGCGCGATAGATGTCTTTTCCATCGGCACTCTTCGAAACAGTTCCACCCAGAAGCTTCGACTTCAGTAGCGTCTGTGAAATTCCGCTGGTGGTCGCAGTTCCACCATCCATCGTTTCGGGATTCGGGAAATCGGGCCATTTGCCTGCTCGTTCGGCCCGAATTCGCACGATGCGGCGTGTCTGCCCGTCGCTGAGCGAAATCACCGATGTCTTCCGCCGTGTATCGATCCCCTCGCCGGCAAAGGGAATCGAAGCGATCGGCATCGCGGCTCGCATCGTCCTCGTTTCGTAGATCGACTCCATCTA
>DASYEA010000145.1:0-2438 GCA_036499265.1 Schlesneria sp.
CGAATTCGCCATCGTCGGCTCGTTCGGATGGCGTGACGTCGTTGTCCTTCCAGTACTGCCTCAGGAATTCGTTGATGCGTGCGATGATGTCCGCATCCGACGAAGCAGCCTGCGACACAGTGGTAGATCCAAAAACAACCACCAATGCGACGATGCCCCAAAGCCACCGTCGAATCACGGTGTTCTGGTGTCGATCAAGTGGTTGGAATCCCTCGGCAGAGCGTGGCATGACTGGGTTCCTTTGCGGAGCGGCTCATCTGAACGATTCTTGATATGTAACCCCTGCAAATCCAGAAAGGTTCGCCGGGCTTTTGAACTCGCCTCCAACGACCGATATCATAGCGTCCCCCACTGATCGCCGACAAAACGACGATTCTGGTCGATCAGTGGTTGGGGCGGCATTCATCACGGAAATTCGCGTCGTCTGGCGGCGCTACTTCAATTATACGAATGACTTGCAATAAAAAGGACACTGAATGCTGAACATTCCTGCTCAAGGGGCGCTAGATTTTCTCTCATTGGGAGCCCTCGTCAATCGCCTCGATCCTGGAATTATTCCTTTCCGGAAGGCGACGGAATGCCGGATTCACGTCAGTGGCGGCGAATTCAATGTGGCTGCGAACTTGGCCGACTGCTTCCGGATGAACACCGGCGTCGCGTCTGCCATGGTGAATTATCCGATCGGTGATCTGATTGCAGAACGCGTCCGCGCGATGGGCGTCAAGCCGTTCTACAAGCGATTTGAGCACGATGGCGTGACCGGCCCCAACATGGCCACCGTTTACAGCGATCAAGGCTTAGGTGTGCGAGCCCCGGTCGTGTTCTACAACCGCTCCAACGAAGCGGCTGCTCAGTTGAAGCCCGGTGATTTCGATTGGAAGACGATTTTCGGCGGCGGCGTCCGCTGGTTCCACAGTGGTGGCATTTTCTCGGCGTTGTCGAAGACAACTCCAGAACTGGTCATCGAAGGGATGAAGGCGGCGAAGGCGGCTGGAGCAGTCACTTCGTTCGACCTGAACTTCCGAGCCAAGCTGTGGCAGATCTCGGGTGGGCTGGAAACCGCACAGACAACGCTGCGTCGGATTTGCGAACACGTTGACGTGCTCGTCGGCAACGAAGAGGATCTGCAGAAGGGGCTGGGTCTGAAGGGGCAAGATGTCGAAAACTCTTCAAAGCTCGATCCGGCCGCGTTCTTTGGCATGATGGCTGACGTCGTCAAGCAATTGCCAAACGTGAAGGTCGTTGCCACCACCCTTAGAGAAGTCCATTCCACAAACGACCACGAGTGGAGTGCGGTCTGCTGGATGGAAGGGAAGACCTATCAAGCTCCAACCTGTGCACTCAAGGTTTACGATCGCGTCGGTGGCGGCGATGGTTTTGCGGCAGGCTTCATCTACGCTCTGCTCAACGGTCGTCCCCCTGAAGAGGCGATCAGGCTCGGTTGGGCTCACGGCGCACTGCTGACCACATTCCCCGGCGATACGACCATGGCCACGCTCGAACAAGTCGAAGCGTTCGCCAAGGGTGGTTCGGCACGAATTCAGCGCTAGTTGAACGAGTTGAACCGAGCTGCGCATGGGCGCTCGGTTCAACCTCGTTTGTCCGTCGCACTCCTGCTTCACAAATGTTCCTGACTCGCCGCGAAGCCATACCGCGTGAATTGCTGAGTGAACCGGGGAGTGAATAGAATCGTACTTGGATTTGTTGGGTGAGATTGATGGCGAACATCGGAATCTGACGTGATCACCACATTACCCGAACCTGTACAACGACAGATGACGGTCGACGAGTTTATCGCCCTCCCGGACGATGACGGTGTTGACCGCATGCTGCTCCACGGGCAGTTGTGGGAGAAGCCAATGACCAAACGCAATCGCTGGCATTCAGCTTGTGAGGCCGCGATCGCTCGCCTCTTGGGTAATTGGGCCGCGCTGCAACCCAAGCCACGTGGCAAGGTCTTTTCCGGCGAAGCAGGTTTTATCCTGCGCGGGTCACCTGGTTCGGCAGTGGGCATTGATGTCGCGTATGCTAGTCACGAGATCATTTCTCGCAATGACCTCAACACGCGTTTGATTGACGGTCCACCTGTATTGGCTGTCGAGATCCTGTCACCTAATGACAAGCAAGATGAGGTCACATCCAAGGTGCGTGAGTATTTGGATGTTGGCGTCGCTCTGGTCTGGGTTGTTGAGCCAGTTTTCCAGACCGTCACCGTCTATCGTCCGAACGAGCGGCCTCAGTTGTTTTCGGATGCGGATATTCTGTCGGGCGATCCTTTGATGCCTGGCTTACAAATTACAGTGAATCAGATATTTGAAGATTGATCGGTCCCGTCGGGCCAATCATGTTTGAGAAAGATGCTCGGAAAGGATCGTTCTAACAGTCATGTCGCAGCACGATATCGGTTTGGTCGGTCTGGCCGTCATGGGTCAGAATCT
>DASYEA010000146.1:0-2557 GCA_036499265.1 Schlesneria sp.
CAGGTTGCCGCTGTCGACGGTCGAGACATAGCGGGGGGTCAACGGCTGCAAGGTCTGCGTGTCGTACCAGTTGAAGTGGTGACCGCGGTGCTGAGGCAGTTTTTCCCAGGTATCGAGATTCGCAGTCACCAGATCGGCTAGCGGCTGCAGTCCAATCAAGCCCAGATCGTGCGCAGCGAGTGCCGAGACGAGAAACAAGCCTTCGTTTGTCGGAGAGATTCGATGAGCCACCTTGATTTCAGTCGTATCCTGGATGTTGTCCGGCGGCAGATAGTGGTCTTCGGGGCTGACATACGTGTGAAAAAAGGCCCACGTTTTTCGAGCCACTTCCCACAACCACTGTCGTTGATCGGCGGACAGGCTGACTTCTTTGCGACGAGTCGGCTGACTGATCCAATGCGCCATCAACGGTGAAGCGAACCAGAGCACCAACAATGGGATCGCCGGCAACAATGCCGCGGGTTTCAGCCCACCGTTGATCGCGACCAGAGCCATTCCGATCGCAAATAGCGGTGGAAACCACATCTCTGTGAAGATGGCCCAATTGCGGCTGCTGAGCCGGCTTTCGGCGGCAGCGGCCGTTTCCCATTCAAGGAGTTGGCGACGTGTCACTAGCATCCGCACGAGTGCTCGCACCGTCGCATCGGTAAACATCTGAGCACGGTGCGGCAGCATTGCAATGGAAACGACCGTTTGTACAAATATCTTTCCGACTTGGTCCCGTAGATTGCGCCATCGTTCGGCCAATGTTGCACCTGGTCGGCGTTGTCCTAAGACACGTGCCGAATCCCAAAATAGGGGCAGGGCGGGGACCAGCAATGCAAACACCGTCCATGCGACGGGCGGTCCCGGCAGGAATGTCCAGCCAGCAATCAGCAGAATTAACAGAGCCGTCGGCACCAAGCTGCGCCGCATATTATCGAGGACTTTCCACCGCGACATGAGCGACAGTGGATTCGACCGTCGTCCTGCGGCGGTCGGAACGTTCGGCAATAGCCATGGCAGCAGTTGCCAGTCGCCGCGCGTCCAGCGGTGTTGTCTGCGCGCATCGGCGTCATACCGGGCAGGAAACCCATCGACGAGTTCAACGTCCGTCACTAATCCCGCTCGAGCGTGACAGCCTTCGATCAAGTCATGGCTCAAGACATAGTTGGCAGGAAACGCTTGGTCCAAGGTCGCTTGAAAAGCAACCACATCGTAAATCCCTTTACCGATGAAACTCCCTTCCTGAAACAGATCCTGGTAGACATCCGAAGCTCCGGTGACATACGGATTCAAGCCTGCACCGCAGACGTTCATCCAGGAATAAGGAGACCGATGGGCTGCGGCTAAACTGATACGGATTCGTGGTTGCAGCATGGCATAGCCAGCACTCACGCAATGTCCCGATTCCGTTTTCGCCAGTTGAGGCCGATTCAACGGATGCGATAACGTTCCCACCAGACGACGAGCGGCCTGATGCGGGAGGATCGTGTCGGAATCGAGCGTGATGACGTACTTCGTTTTTGACAATCGCTGCGCGACTTCCGTCGTGACCGAGAGATAGGACGTCTTCACATCACCCAGCAGGAAACGATTGAATTCGATCAATTTTCCACGTTTTCGTTCCCACCCCATCCACACTCCGTCGGCCTCATTTAGCTGACGCGCGCGTTGGAGCAGGAAGAAACGATCATTGGGGGCGCCCGGTTCACTGTTGATCTGCGCATACCGTTCATTGAGTCGGCGAATGCTGTTCATCGCGGCGGCGAGCAGTTCGTCGTCTTCGGGCATCCGAGATTCTGGTGCGTCACCGAAATCCGTCAGTAATGCAAACGTCAAGTTTCGTTCTGGGTTCGCCAGGAAGTGCGATTCCAGCGTTTCCACCATCCCTGTGATCTGCTGCTCATTCAACAACATTGTGGGAATCACAACGATGGTTTCACTGCCGGTCGGAATGCCCGTTCGCAGTTCCATTTTCGGCAGCGTGTGCATTGGCAGGCTGCGCGTCACCCAATAGTTCACAATCCCCATCGCCAATTCGCTGGCGGGGATCAAAGCGAGCAATGCCGCCAGAATGCACATGAATGGAGAACCGCCAGCAGCGAGGCTGATGCCAATCGCGACTGCAACTCCGAAGGCCGTCAGGGCAGCGATGCTGCCAAGATAAACGGCGGCTCCCCGCTTTAGTACGAGCCGACCGAATGCTTCGCGATATCTTGGCGAGTATCCGATTGCCTTCTCAAGTTGTTGACGACCGCAATCAATCAAGTAGTAGCCGATATGTGCCTGACGCCCATCGTTCACCGCACGACCTTTTTCTGCTAGCTCGACCACGCGGCGAGCCACCTCGGCCTCGGGTTCGCCGGTCCTTCGCGACAGTTGCTGGATTTCACGCCGATAGCGTTCCTTTGTCTCCAGATCCATCAGGCTGTAGATTCGATCAGGCTCCTCTTTCAGAATGGTTTCGACGAGGCTGACCTTCTCGAACATCTCTGACCAATTCATGCTGGTCAGGGTCCGCAGGCTCGGGAGGAGAATGTCGAGGGCCACTGCTGCGTTCACAGGTGCGGGGAAA
>DASYEA010000147.1:0-2643 GCA_036499265.1 Schlesneria sp.
GGCATCGTCGTGTTCGTTGGAGGTCCGAACGCTCCCCGATAGGGATCGATTGTTTTGGCTGCACTCTCCGCACTTCGCAGAAGCAAGTAACGAATTGCGAACAGTTCGCGATCCAGAAACTCGTACATGAATCTGCCCTCGTGATAAACGACGTAGCCAATGTCGGGCCGCGACTGATCGTCGTCTTTTGACGCCGATGGCATTTCCGACAGGAGATCCGCAAGGGATCTTCCGTCCAAGACATCCCGGCAGAATGAATCCTGTTTGAGGAACGCCACAACGGGATCGACTGTGGGGCGAGACACTTCCTTCGGTTTCGCATCCGCGTCGACAACTGCAGTCGCCTGATGCGAAGGCGATTGTAAATGGGGTGCCTTTTCCGAAGTTGGGGAGGTATCGGGCTTCGGTGTGGCTGATTTCCCGCACCCGAGAAACGCCATGCCGAGTAGCCCCACGGCGAACAATCGATAGCGCGAGTTCAAGAGTTGCTCCTGCTTCTGGTGGATGTGGCATCGCCGGAATGCAAATTCCGCACGACCAAGTGATGCGCATAGTCATCAGTTCAATATGCTACTCATAGTCCGTAGAGCGATACTCATTGTCAACATTCCAATGGGTCGCATGAAACGGAAACGGCGAACCACTGATATTCTGGGACGATTTGGCCAGCGCGTCCGCGAGTTGCGGAAGGAGCAAGGCTATTCCCAAGAGAGCTTCGCCGCGGTCTGCGAACTCGATCGGACGTATATCGGCGGGATTGAGCGTGGCGAACGGAACGTCGCGCTGGAGAATATCGAGAAGATCGCTGGGCAATTAGGGATGACGTTGGGGGAACTGATGGAAGGGCTCTGAGCGTGAGGGGTCACCTTTTAGGCGGCAGGACCACCGTGACCACTCTGTACGTCCTTCTCGCCATGTTGGGAACTTTCACATTCGCAACCAATGAAAGAGTCGAGTCGATCAGCTCGTCGGCGGTTGGAGAATAGCCTGCGTATCTCAATTCACAATCCCGCAGGTAGGTCTGAAGTTCGCGAATCTTCAGAGATGTCCATTCGTCCGTGGGCTCTTCGTCAAAATAAGGCCGCATGACATCCATTCCATGGGGACCCATTTCGTCATCAAAATACTGAAGTGCCGCACGAAGCACGGCGAGATGCGATTTCGTCAGCACGCTGATTGCCCTTTCTAGAAGCCCACTTCGGAAGAAAATGCTCAATTCAGGGATGAATCGCGGCTGACCTTCCGCCGCGATCCCGACTTGGGAGCGGCATGCTGATAGATGCCAGGCACCTGGGCCGACAGACAACGTCCGCTGGCCCATTGCCGAAGTCGAGCCACCGATTCCGCCGCTGTGATGGCGACCGGAACGACGTTCTGACTTGATTGAATCAGCGGAACATCAAGTAACGCCGACAGTCGACAGCAGGCTTTGATCTCGGCTCCGGTCCAATTCGCGTCGTCTGGCCTTCGTTGCTCGCGATCAAGCTCGAATTGGTCGAAGTAGAGATTCCAGATCGTGTCTTTTTCTTCGCGCGTCGGCAGATCGAGAAAGAAGATTCCATCAAACCGTTCAGAGCGGCCGAATTCCGCCGGAAGCTTTGACACATCGTTGGCGGTGCAAACGACGAATACGTCCGACGTGTGGTCGTTCAGCCAACTCAAGAATGTCCCAAACATCCGCGAGGCTACGCCAGAATCGCCGCTGCCATTAATCCCCGCAAAAGCTTTCTCGACTTCGTCGATCATCGCCACGCACGGGGCCATCGCATCGATGATCTTCAAAGCATGACGAGTCCGTTCCTCGCTCTGACCAACCAGAGATCCCATCAGGCTGCCCACATCCACGATCAGCACCGGACGGCCGACCTCCTTCCCGAGCGATTTGCAGAATTGGCTCTTGCCGCACCCCGGCGGTGACAGCAACAGCACTCCGCGAGGTCGTTTGACAGGATTGCCGCGACTGGGTTGGAGCAGAGCCCGTTTGCAGAAGCTCTTGAGGGATGCCAGTCCGCCGAGACTGCTGAAGTCTTCCTGGCCCCGATGCAGTTCCAACAATCCGGACTTCTGGAGCATTCCCGATTTCAATTCCCAGATGGCTTCACTGGTAATCCGACCGTATCGAACGAGCGACAAACTGAACGCGTTTTCCGCTTCCAACCGTGTCAGTCCAGAAGCGGCATCGAGAACGGTTTCCAGTTCTGGGCCAGCCGGAAGCTCTGCCGCTTCAGTGGCAATTTCCCGTGCGATCTCGTCGAGTTGCTGCCGGTCGGGAAGTTCATGTTCGATCACCACGAACAGTTTTTCGATCTCGATTGGTAACTGCACCACAGGTGCGAGGATGACGATGATCGTTCGGTTCTGTTTGCCGTTTAAAATCTGCTGTGACAGCGCCTGCACGATCTCTGCAGACGATAAGAATCGATGGAAGTTTTCCAAGACGAGCACCACGGTGCCGGTCGCCGTCGCCAACGAACCCACGGATCGAATGGCCGCCAGCGGATCACTGCCGTTTTGTTCGACCGCAGTACCAGCAACGCGCAATCCCTGGTCGAGATTCCAAGTTGCGAGTTGCCACTGCTCACTTTGGCACAACTGCGCGATGGCGGCCGTCGCTTCGTGTTGTTCGTGAGTTTCGATCCAAAT
>DASYEA010000148.1:0-1897 GCA_036499265.1 Schlesneria sp.
CGTGAAGGCCGAGAGCCGATGCCCCAATAGAATTGTTTTGGCAGGACCAGATAGTGCGAGCACTTCGGACAGGCGATGTCGGCTCGACCCGCTCCCTCAGGCAGCTTCGTTCGCTCTTCGCAAAACTTCAATCGAGCGGGCAGGTAGAATCCATAGCATGGCTGTAGAAACTCCTTGAGTTCCGGGTCGGCGTCCAATTCGCGTTGCAGTTGGTCGTCCGGCTGCGGCTCATTTTTCAGGTGCAGCTTGTCAACAACACAGGGATGCCGAGAATTGGGAAATCGATCGAACAACGCCCTGGTTTTACGGAGCAAACGCAGCTCAATGACTGCCGCTGCGAATTCTGTCGTGTCCACCAATGCAAATCTGGCTTCATCACAAAGGTCTGCGACAATATCGGCGTAACCACACTGAGGGCACACCCGCTCCACTTCGTCGTCATCGACGATTTCATATGTCGAAAAGATCATGGCCCAAATTAACTTCCTCTTGCCCAGCAATCAACATTGCTGGCCAGTAATCAATAGCTGCTGCGAGGCTGGGGGCAACCAACGGGAGCCCCAGTGAAAGAGGCGTATCCGTCGGGATATCTTCTGGGGGCTTCCGTTGGTCGACCCCAGCCACCCCAGCCGCGTCGAAATCAGGCGATCTCGACGCGGCGCTGAGCTTTGGGCCTTCGTAGCCACGCGATCACCGAGGTGAACGCGACTCCGATGAACACTCCTGCCACGAGCGGCGTGTAACTTATGGCCGCTCGCTCGAACTTAATCGCGGCGAGGTGTTCCGCAATCGCGATCTTTTCCGGGTGCTTCAGGTAGGCCGCTTGGTCCCGTGTAATCGTACGCCAGTCGTACATTTCGTCGACCTCTTTGGGGTCGATCATCCAGGCGGGGCCGTCGGTGTCACTGGGAGCACGGATGATGCGCAGTGATCGTGTTTCACTTCGCCCGCCATAAGGGACATCGACAACAATCGCCACTCCGCCTTCAGGAGGGTTGCTGCGGATGGTGAATTCCTGGGCATCAGCGGGAATCTGAAGAGCCGTAAAGTGCTCAGACGGGCTGAAGTGTCGAGTCTTGAGAGTCTCCCAGACTTCATCGGCATCAGGCGATCCATTGTCGCCACCACCACACTCCAGAACCACTTTCCCACCGACGCTGATATCAGCGCGGCATAAGCGTGTTGCAAACGATTCCGAAGGCCTGCCGAAAAGAACGATCAATGTCAGCATCAAAGTCCATGGCCCGCCACGAGAGGTCGTGTACATGTTGCTCACAGTCCTGAGACGAGTCATCGCGAACGAGAAATGACTGGTATTCGATAAAACAATATCGCATCACGATAGCCCAGTTGGCTGATAACCAGCAAGGGCGATCTCGCGGCAGCAACCCTCACCACCTTACTTCCAGGTCGACTGGAAGAACAACGGGGATAGGTCCATGATCGGGTGCAACGATTGCTAAATGGGCATGCCCCTCTTTTTCTCAGCCATGACCTACTAAGCTTGGAGTTCCGATTCGGAGGATAAACCCTGATGTCGACCTATGACTTGCTGCACGCACAGATGATTTGCCCTCGTTGCGGGACGAGTCGTGCAACCGAAATAGAATTGTTTGTCGGAATTGGGAATCTCATTGACTATCAGATTGGTGACCAGATCCAATGGGTTCCGAAGGCGGCACCCCAGAATGGAGGACGTCCTCCGAATGGTGACTGCGAAGCAGAGGGGTACGCGGAATGCGATGCTTGCGGGAAGGATTTTTTCGTGAAGGCGATTGTTCGAGATGGCAAATTGGTTGATGTCGTGGTTGATGCAAGCAAGCCTGGTTACAAATAGTCGATTGCGCCACAGTTAGGCGGTGCAAATAGTCTTTGAATCCGCATCTTCAGACCCAGG
>DASYEA010000149.1:0-9660 GCA_036499265.1 Schlesneria sp.
TTCCATACCAAAATCACGGAACTCGGCTTGCTGGAACTGTGGTGTGTCAGCACACGCGGCAGCGGTCGCTGGAAGCTCGAATTCAGCGTGCGCGATGACATCGAAACGTGAGTCAGAGAGGATCCCAGCGCTGGTAGAACCGCTTGTTGGCAAATGAGTAGTGCCACAACTGGCGCTGGCCATCGACCACGTGCTGCCAGCGAATCGGCAGGGCGCGATAGCAAGATCGAGCGAATCGTCGACAAGCTTGATAGACGGAAGATGAAGCGGGAGCCGCGGCGGTTGATGTCGGGCTCTGATAGGCTTCCGCATAGTCAGATTGAATTGGTGGCTTCGTAAAGAGTGGCACTGTCGCCGTCTTCGTCGCTTGGACCATCATCATGACAGGCGACTTGGAGACAAGTCCCACACGCGTCTTCAACAGCGCCGGATCAACAACAGAATAGAACTGTCTCTGATGTCCCAGTTCTGCTCCGGGGTAAAGGTGCTTCTCCAGAATGATCTGGCGAACTTCGAACCCATTCTCTGGTTGCAGAATGCGAAAGAAGAGTTCCGGGCTGAACTGATAAAAACCGTGTCCAGTGTGATTGTTGGCCATTGTGAACACGAACAGAGTGCCACCCGGCTTGACCAGCTTCATGCAGTTCGCGATCGCCACCGGAAAATTGAAGATGTGTTCCAGCGAGCCGCCGTCAATCACGACATCGAATTGCTCATGGTGAGCCGCGTCGATCGGATTGTTCATGTCATGAACAAGCTCACTCCCTTCAAAGTCCGAGTAGTCGAGCGACTGAACAACGCTCGCACCAAGGACTGATTGAAAGAGATCATCGACATATTTTTCTCGAGCCAAGGCTGTCGCTTCGATTTGCGGACCATACCGAGTGGCAAGCCGTTGAATCTGGGATTGTGACAAATAGCTCTGCTGATGGCCGATCGTCAGTATGCGATCAAAACAAACCCCGGCCTGCTTGGCTTGGGCGAGCAAGGCAACATGACTAAAGAGAATCCCCATCGTCGATCGTTCCGCGGACTTCGGTCTGATCCGATCAAGTTTGCGGTGGCCTTGGAACAGCGTCAACGAAGACGCGAAAAGTCATCGCCAACCGAATCGACAGGGTCGCTCAAATCGCCTGACAGCACGCTTCTCGCGATAAAACGGCGTTGGTCTGTCGATCGCTCTTGCATTTCTGAAATGGAGTTCTGTACGCTGTTCTGACGAATTCAAGACCCATTCTCACGCCAGTCGTGTACGCTTTCGCAAGTTGAATCCCGAATCCAGGCCAAGTGACATGATCGCCGGACGCATTTCAGCGCCGACTCGATTCATCACGCGCGGTAGCTTGCTATCGCTGTGCCTGCTGGCGTTTCTCGCTTGCGACGCTCGTCCGGCATGGGCCACCTGCGGTGATTATCTGCACGGCCACAGCCCGGCAGTCGCCAATCGCAATGACAGTCATGTCCGTCTGCCGATGGCGGATCAGGACCATCATCCAGCTCCCCGACCAAAGTGTACGGGGCCGCAATGTCAGCAAAATCGTCAAGTTCCTGCCGCTCCGACGAAGTCGGTTCCGACTCCCGTCTCCAGCGATGCCATCTTGCTGGTTGTCGCTGTCCTGACGAATGCGGACGATTTCGCTTGCCACCGAACTGCCAATGCCGACCACCCGATCACGGGTATTATCGGCGGCATCTTTCGCCCGCCGCAGGCTGCGTAACCGTAGGCTGATGTGTCGGTTGCGATGAACTTCGTCAAGAGCACGTGGTTTCTTTGGCGTAGCGGACCGCGAGATTCAGGACCGGTATGAGCGCGACTTGATTGCGCTCCACCCACCCGCGGTCGTCAACTCGGCCCTCAGTCACTGTCGGTGAACCGGTCGGAAATGTGGTCTGCTGTGCCATCGATTTCTGCCATGCACTTCCGCGGGCTGGGCTATTGTCATTTTTTTCGCGCGATTGCTCGATTCATTGTCGGATGCTTTTTAGAGGAATCACCATGTCTTTAAGAACTCGTCGACGCGGTTTTACGCTGATCGAACTGCTGGTCGTCATCGCCATTATTGCTGTGCTCATCGCTCTGCTATTGCCAGCGGTCCAACAGGCCCGCGAGGCGGCTCGCCGGACGCAATGCAAGAACAATTTGAAGCAGCTGGGGCTGGCATTCCACAACTATCACGACACCTATCGCGGTCTGCCGATGGCGAAGAACACGACCACTGCCACGGCAGTTACTAACTTCCCGGCTCAGGCACGGATCTTGGCCCAACTTGATCAGGCACCCCTCTTTAATCAGATCAACTTCAACGGGAAGGCTACTGATCCAACCAATTTGGTGCCGTATTCTTATACGGTTCCTGCTTTTCGTTGCCCATCGGACTCTGACACCATGCAGGCGGTCGCTGGTGGGCGTAACAACTACTACACGAACTATGGAACCATCATCGGAAATAGCCTGCCCGGGTTGGGATCACCTCCGGCGAACGTTGGCATGCCGATGCCAGACGGTGTGATGTTCCAGGACAGTTTCGTCGGATTGGGCGACATCACCGATGGAACCAGCAACACCGTCATGGTGTCTGAGCGTTGCTTGGGTGATGGAAGCAACGGGATCACCACACGCCGGTCGGACACGTTCCAGCCCGGAACTTACCCCGCCGATGCGAATGAAGCGTATACGATGTGCCGGGCCACGGATATCACCGATCTCTCGAAGCAGGGGAAGTCCAACGGCGGCGTCTCGTGGCTTGCTCCAGATCATACGACGACGTACTACCAGCATGTGCTGTCGCCGAACGATCTGTCGTGTATGTATCCCCCCAGCCGGATTACGACGACGGCCAACAGCCGCCACACGGGTGGGGTCCAATCATTGATGTCTGATGGTGCCGTCCGATTTGTGTCGGAAAACATCGACAACAAGATCTGGCGTGCTGTCGGATCACGCAATGGCGGCGAAGTGGTGAGCGAGTTCTAGTCGGATCGATCCCAATATCTTCACCAGAACTAGGAAGTCGGACGTTTCGAACCTCTGTTCGAAACGTCAGGCGATCTATTACGTCCACGATCTCGAATCTGCTTTTCCGGCGGATTCCTATTCCCAACAGAAATCTCTTTCAGATGTTTCATGCCTCGACAACTTCAAGCTTGCGCTCCCTGCTGGCGATCGCGTTTCTAGTCGGCCTGATTGGTTGTGAACACAATGCGCGTAGTCTCGCGGTTGATAAAGCCGGTGCCCGGCAATCCTGTACGACTTTTTTGACCACCTGGAAAGACGGCAAGAAGGCCGCGGACCTGAAACCAAAGATCACCGGCAAGGATTCGGACTGGGAAGCTGGAAAGATCCTGGAATCGTTTGAGATCCTTCCAGACGAACGGACAGATGGAGCCAATCTGTTTTTGACCGTTCGCCGAACCATCAAATCGCCAGAGGGCGCTTCGCAACAGCAAGAAGTGGGATACGTCGTGGGAACATCTCCTGTCGTCACTGTTTTCCGAACAGACGAATGAATTTTTCAGGAGCATGCCAATGCAGACTCTAACTCAATTCGAAGTCTATGAGCCTGGACTGCTGACCGTGATTGGCTTCGGCACGCGCGATACGGTGGACCAGTTCGATCTGGCCGCCTGTCGAAATGATGTTTTCAACCTGATCCGTGATCGGCATAGCCAGATGCTGGCAATTGATCTGACCGGAATTCAGATCATCCCCAGCGGGTTGCTGGGACTACTCGTCTCCGTGCATCAACAAGAGATCAGCGTCTGCCTTTTCAATCCGTCCGAAGACCTCCGAGAAATTCGCCAAATCACCAAGCTTGATCGGTTGTTTCCGTGCTACCGAGTGGCCGCTTGAATCGCAATTCCGGTCGTGGCGAGATTCGCAAATCACCTTTCCTTCGTTCAACACCAGAGACTTCAATATGCGAACAATTTCTCGATGGAGCGGTGCCTTGTGCATCGCCGCTGCTGTTTGTGCCAATAGCTGGGGTGCGGAAATCAGCAGCGGCCTGACGAAGACTCGCCCCGAAATGAAAAAGCGAATCGAAGCACTCAAGGAGCGGGAGGCACGGATCCCATTGCCGGCACTCACTGCCGAAGAAATTGCTTCGGGGAAACGGTCGGTCAATAATGGCCGACTGCGATCGATCTACCTTCCCGAATCGTGGCAAGCGAATCGATCCGCGACCCCGAACACGCAAGGCCGGACAACCGGTCCGCAAAGCGTTGCCGCCAATCTGAACCAGCAACAGCAAGCTCCCGACTATCCGTTCAAAACACGTTTATTCTGGATCGTCTCGCGGACCAATGACTGCCAGTACTGCCTGGGACATCAAGAACTGAAGCTGCGCCGGGCTGGCATGACCGACGACCAGATCGCATCGCTCGACTGCAAGTGGACGGCATTTCCCGCCGACGAGCAAGCGGCAATCAAACTGACCCGGAAGATCACGCTGACCCCTCACCTGGTGACCGACGATGATCTGGCAGCGTTGAAGAAGCATTACACGGATGCCCAGGTTGCCGACATCATTCAAACGGTGGCTGGCTACAACTCGACGAATCGTTGGACGGCCTCGACCGGCATTCCTCAGGATCGTTCTTTCGGCGGCGATGAGCCCAGCCAATTGGATACCCCGACATCTGCCGAGTTTTCTGCCGTCGAAACTACCGTCGCCCCATTCGATTACAAGCCGCGTGCTGCCTGGGAATCGCGTGCGGAAGTCGAAGCCGCCATCGCCGCCTGTCGCGGCCGCGCGCCGTTGATCAAATTGCCGACCATGGAAGCCGCGCGACAAGCATTGGCGGCCGACACCCCGGGAATCACGCCGCCAGTCTGGTGCCAAGCCATGGCCTACGCTCCTCAAACGGCGTTGCGCGGCTGGAAGCATCGTCAAGCCGTTGCTCGAGATGGCAAGCTGAATCCGAACTTGAAAGCGCTGATCGCCTGGGTCACCGCTCGCGAGAACCGCGCCTGGTACTCGGCTGCTCATGCCAGAACCCGACTCAATGCGCTCGGCGTGACGGATGACACACTCTATTCGATCGGCACGAACGAAAGTGTGTTCACGCCGGCGGAACAGTCAACGTTCGCCTTCGCACGCAAGCTGACATCGGCCCCTCATACGATCGTCGACGAAGATGTTGCGGGACTGCGAAATTTTTTCAGTGACAACGAAGTCGCCGAAATCATCTTCCTGGTCTGCGACGGCAACTCGTTTGACCGCGTGACAGAGATGTTGCGATTGCCGCCCGAAGGGGGATCAACCACGATCGGTCAGGTTCAGTAATGAAAAAATCCAAGCGAGCCGCGCTGCGAAGCACGCGGACCCGATTGACACGAAGCCGCGAACTCAACTTATTACATGAAGTCGTCACTACACACGCTCGCGCCAATGCAGCCGAAATCACTCAACAAGAGTCCGCATGCTAACGCAGCGCGGCTCGCCTGCAATACCTTGGGGGGATGGTTCATGTTGCGATTTACTCTTCTGACGCTCGCTCTTGGCCTGACGCTGTTGCCTGCGGGGATGGCTCTGGCGATTGATTCTGTGAATGCGCCGCGCCCGATTCCGCTAACGCGTCCAGAGATGAAAGAGTTTCTGGAAGACATGAAGGGCCGAACACCTCGGATTCCGCTTCCTGAGTTGACTGACACCGACAGAGAAAAGCTGGACGAGCGAGGCAGTAGCTACGAAGGTCGGCTGCGATTTCACTACATGCAGCCGAACGAGGGACAGGGTCCGGGTGGACAGGGACGCGGTGAAGGTCGCGGGACGGGCAATGGTGGTCGCGACAACGATCCCGATATGACGCTCGATTATGCGTTCAAAGTCCAGTTGTTCTGGATCGTCTCGCGCACCAATAACTGTCAGTATTGCCTGGGCCATCAGGAATCCAAGTTGCTGGGCGCGGGGATGACCGAAGATGAAATCGCCGCCTTGGACGGCGACTGGTCCCAGCACACTCCGGCTCAACGGACGGCGTATGCCTTCGCTCGCAAGATCACCTATGAGCCTCAGAATCTGACTGATGCCGACATCGATGGCCTGCGAAAACATTACACGGACAAGCAGATTCTGGAAATGATTCTGTCGGTCGCCGCCAACAACTCGATCAATCGCTGGAAAGAAGGAGCGGGGATTCCACAGTCCGCCGGGGGCGGCAATTTCGGCAATCGTCGACCCGCTGGTGCCGAGGCCACGACCGAGCGTTCGGCACCAACGACAACGTCGCACAGCTATCTGACCCCAACATCCGAGAAGTTTTTAAAGTTGACGACCAAGGTGGCCCCCGTGGCCGTCGACGTCAAACCGGGACAGACGACATCCGCAACGGTATCAAATCGACCTCCCTTGGAATCGCGAGCGGACGTTGAAAAGGCTCTGGCAACAGCACGCCAGCGTACTCCGCGTCTCCCATTGGTCGACGAAGAAAAAGCTCGCGAAGTTGTCCCCGAGAACTTCCCTGAGGGGCCGTTGCCTCAATGGGTGCGATTGCTGGCAACCTTCCCAACGAGTGCAAAAGGCCGCATCCGCAGCATTCATTCGGCCGAAGAGCGAAACGATTTGAAGCCGTTGCTGAAAGCTCAACTCAGTTGGATCATCGCTCGTCAGGATCGCGCCTGGTATGCCGTCGCTCAGGCGAAACAGCGATTGAAAAACCTGGGCTGGTCAGATGATCAAGTCTATTCACTCGACGGAGACTGGTCGCAGTTTACACCTGCCGAGAGATCCCTGTTCACACTCGTTCGCAAGCTGGCCGCGACTCCCCTTGTTCTGACCGACATTGATGTCACCGAGGCCGTCAATCAAACGGGGCCACGCGAAGTCGTTCAGACTATCAGCTACACCACGAACCGAGCGTCATTTGATCGGATCACGGAATCGGCGGGGTTACGAGCCGAGAAGTAAGTCATCTGCAACATGGGGTGCTACGGTGATCTCGCAGCGGCCGACTATAAGACGCTAGAATCTAACTTTGGACCCGACGGAGCGATGGCCACATTCCGTTGGCTCTTTCGAGGTCTGAACACGACCAGCGTCTCGGCTGGGTTCCAGTTTCCGCTGGAGCACGACAACGTAAGGCAGCCGCTGTTGGTGCGGGATTGGCAAATTCCAAAGTAATCATCGAAAGATCGGACCGTGTCACTCTCAAAACGATCGTCGCTCCAGTTGTTGCTCATTACCGGGGCGTTTGCCGCAGCCGCGGGAACGGCAATCGCGTTCTTCACCTGGCAACCGCGACGTGTTGAAAAGAAATCCGTGGTGATCCAGTACGCGCCCCACAAGGGCCTGGAAACCACCGGATACACCCTGATGCACAACAATGTCGTGCCTCACTGGGGTAGCGATGCGACGCTCAAAGAGATCAAAGATCTTTGGGATGGGGCTGCTCGGCGTGCCATCGACGCGACGGACAAACAACTCGCGCAGATGAGCGGATCAGACCAGGAAATCACGTCGCTGCTGTATAAAAAAGGGGCTCTCTTAAATTACGAAGGACGTGCCAAGGAAGCGTATCAGGCCTTCTCAGATCTTCGATCGCACATCGAAACAGACAATGTGGCTGCGCAAGAGATGCTTTACAGCACTATCTACTTGCAGGGCGTGACGGCACTGCGTCGCGGTGAGAACGAGAACTGCATCATGTGCCGCGGGGAGAGCTCGTGCATTCTGCCCATCGCACCTTCGGCCAGGCATATCAACCCCGCAGGCTCGCTTCTCGCTGTTCAACATTTCACGGAATACCTCAATGAATTTCCTGAAGATCTAGGTGTGATGTGGCTGCTGAATCTGGCGCACATGACTCTGGGAGAATACCCCAGCGGCGTCGATCCCCGGCATCTAATTACGCTCGACCAATTCACCAAATCTGAGTTCGATATCGGCAAATTCCGGGATCTGGGCCATCTGGCTGGTGTGAATCAGTTCACTCAGGCTGGGGGAGCGATCATGGAGGACTTCGACAATGACGGTCTGCTCGACATTGTCATTACCACGTTCGACCCGACAGGGCAGATGTCGTTTTTAAGAAATTCAGGTGACGGCACATTTGAAGATCGCACCCCCACTGCCGGGATGGATGGTCAGCTTGGCGGCCTGAATTGCGTGCAGACGGACTACAACAACGACGGATACGCCGACATCTACATCATGCGCGGGGCCTGGCTGATGAGCCCTGTGAGACCCACATTGCTGCGAAACAATCAAGATGGGACGTTCACCGATGTCACGTTGGAAGCAGGGTTGCTACACCCGGTGAATTCGATCGCCGCTTCTTGGGCCGACTATGACAATGACGGGTGGTTGGATCTATTCGTCTGTTGCGAACAACAGTCAAGTCGGCTGTTTCACAACCTGGGCAACGGAACCTTCGAGCAGGTCCTTGAGAAATCTGGATTGCAGATGCGACGCGCGATCTGCAAAGGTGCGGCGTGGATCGACTATGACAACGACAACTACCCGGATCTGTTTTTGAATTACCTGACCGGACCAGGCGCACAATTGTTTCATAACCAGCGCGACGGAACATTTCAGGATGTGACGACCGCGATGAATATCGATGGCCCTGCGTCCGGCTTTTCGTGCTGGGCCTGGGACTACGATAATGATGGCTGGCTGGACATCTTTGCGACCTGCTACGACCGGACGCTGGCAGACGTAGTCCGCGGCTTGAAGGGCCAGCCCCATGAGCGAATGTCCAATCGCCTCTTTCACAATCTCGAAGGTAAGAGATTTAAGGACGCGACGGAAGAAGCAGGCCTCGACATGGTCTTGGTCACGATGGGCAGCAACTTCGCCGATTTTGACAATGACGGATTTCTCGACATGTACCTCGGAACTGGCGAACCCGATTACGCGACGTTGATTCCCAATCGAATGTTTAAGAATGTTGCCGGGCGGCGATTTGCCGATATTACCGCATCATCGGGAACAGGAACGCTCCAAAAGGGACATGGCGTCGCCTGTGGAGATTGGGATCGAGATGGGGATATCGATCTATATCTTGAAATGGGCGGTGCAGTCCCTGGCGACAAATACCACAACATTCTCTTCCAGAACCCAGGGCAGAAGAATCATTCCTTGACCGTGAAATTGATCGGCCAAAAAACAAACCGCGCCGCGATTGGTGCGCGGATCAAGATTGTCACCGCAGGAGATACGCCGCAAACCTTCTATCGACATATTTCGACGGGCAGCAGCTTCGGTGCGAATCCGCTGCAACAAACGATCGGTGTCGGCACGGCTGACCGCATTGCCACCCTGGAGATTCATTGGCCCACCAGTGGAACCGACCAGGTCTTCCACAATGTCGCGGCCAACCAGGCGATCTCGATCACCGAATTCGCTGACAACTATGAACGCCTCGAATGGACTTCCATCAAGCTCGATGAGTCGAAGGCCGACAAGACGATGTCAGCGAGCAAATAGGACAGTCAGTGCCAACGGATCCCCTGATCGTTCAGCTCTTCGTCAGAGCGGACTTTCGCTCGGGTTTGCGATCGTCACAGAGCGGGGGGCTACCGGTCGGTTCGGCCAGGATCTCGGCGAGCGTTGTGTTGCGGAACGCTGCTTCCACAGAGGCCATCGCGTCATCCATGCGGCGATGCAGCGGGCACAGATTCTTGCCGTGCGATTTCAACCCCAACGGGCATGTGGCGAT
>DASYEA010000150.1:0-1883 GCA_036499265.1 Schlesneria sp.
CGGTCATTGATGCCGAGATTGGTCGAGTTCCGGAAATCATCGACGCGATGGCCGCATCTCGCCAATGGGTTAATCCATTGTTGCGAGACGCGTTTGAAAATACGTCGCTGAATCCACAGCAAAAGCTCAATACCAGCTTGGCCCTTCTGCGGGTCGAATCCGGTCTGGCCGACTACGTCTACGAGCGATTGTTGCAGGCGATCCCCGACGAAGTCCCGGTCCTCTGTGCCGAATTGATGCCTCATCGCAATTGGTTACTCGGGCGATTGTGGGATGTCACGGGATCATCACAGAAGGATCAGTCAGCCCCGCGTTTGCGCGCCGCATCGGCACTGGCCAGCTTTGATCCTGACAGTGATGGCTGGAAGAAGCTCAGTCCTGTGCTGGCGGAACAGCTCGTCAATGAGAACTCATTTGCATTGAAGGTCTGGAACGAAAGCTTGCGGCCTGTGAGAGCCAAGTTGCTTTCACCTTTAGCCGACATTTATCGAGATCCCCGTCGCTCCGAAACCGAGCGAACCGTAGCGACAACGTTCCTCGCTGACTATGCCTCAGACCAGCCCGAAGTCCTCGCGAATTTGTTGATGGACAGCGACGCAAAGCAGTTTGCGGTGATCTTCCCGAAGTTTCAGGAACAGTCTGATCGCGCGGTTCCGTTTCTGGAACATGTCGCGCAGCGTTCAATCCTGGAAACCGACGACGATCAAAAGGAATCGTTGGCAAAGCGTCAAGCGAACGCCGCAGTGGCCCTCTTAAGAATCAACCGCTCGACAAAGGTTTGGCCAATTCTCAAACACTCGTCTGATCCGCGAGCCCGCAGCTATCTGATTCATCGACTCTTTCCACTCGGCGTCGATCCCCAGGAACTGATCGCGAGATTGGAGATCGAACCGGACATCACCATTCGTCGAGCGCTCTACTTGAGTCTCGGAGAGTTCGACGAACAGACTCTCCCTATGGCAACTCGCCAGAGACTGATTCCGAAACTGCGTGAGATCTATCGGGCCGATGCTGATCCTGGCCTGCATGCCGCGGCGGAGTGGCTCCTGCGTAAATGGAAGGACGAAGCCTGGCTGAAACAAACGGTTGCAGAAATCGTCCTCGACAAAGATCAGCGGCGATCGCAGTTCGAAAACATCCGCAGTTCATTGACCGGCGGCGGTGAACCCAAGCAGCCACACACATGGTACGTCAACAGCCAAGGACAGACGCTCGTCGCAATTCCTGGGCCGACAGAATTCACGATGGGATCGGATGAAGTCGACACAAGCCTTATCAGCAAGGAGCGACGGCACACGCGTCGGATCGGACGATCATTCTCTATCGCGACGACCCCGGTCACACTCGGACAGTATCTGCAACTCAGTCCCGATTACGACAAGGATTCGCCAGCCGACTGGGTCCGTTCACCCGATCTGCCAGCAATTGGACTGAGTTGGTTTATGGGGGCTTTCTATTGCAACTGGCTGAACGAACAAGAGGGGATCCCTGCCGATCAAGCCTGCTTCTTGATTCGCGGTCGAACACTGACGTTGAAAAAGAACTACCTGAGCCTGACTGGCTATCGGTTTCCAACCGAGGCCGAAATGGAATACGTCACACGATCAAGCACGACCACTGCTCGCTACTTTGGCGAGACCCCGGAGTTGCTTCCACACTACGCGTGGTACCAGTCCAATTCTCAAGAAAAGTTCTGGCCGGTTGGAATGAAAAAGCCCAACGATTTTGGTCTGTTCGACACTCATGGAAACGTCTTCACCTGGTGCATCGGGAGCTATCAGCTTTACCCGGAAGGCGAACTCGTTGAGGACAACCATGAAGATCTGGTTTCCGACAACGCCACCACGCGCGCCTTGCGCGGCGGTTCGTTTATCGATCGTCCT
>DASYEA010000151.1:0-6796 GCA_036499265.1 Schlesneria sp.
TCAAGCCGAAATCCAGCACCAGTTCTTCAGGCAGCCCGGCGACTCGCACGAAATTCGCGTAGAGCGGCTCCAAGCTGTCGGGCTCGATCACTTGCTGTTGCTGCTGAGCCACCAAGTCTTGCGGAGTTTGTTCCGTCATGACGCGATCCTGATTTGAAGTTCATCGTGAAGAGGGGGATTTCAGTGAGCATCATGGTCGCGATAGAGACATGCTGTCAACGAACGTTCGAAGCCGGAATGCGTTCCCGCCTGAAGGAAGAAAGCCAGCCATATTTTGGGGCTTTTCGGAAGACTTTGCGTCGATCAAAGTCGGTGCTGAGGACTCGCAGAACAATGAGATCGCAATTCCCAGTCGGTCGTCGAGCCGTGGTTGATCCCTCATGATTCGGCTATACTGCAACGATGAATTGAAATGAACAGTCGTCGAGGCTGTGTCGGTACGTTTTATTCCAGAAGCAGAGGCAGCAGGTTCTATGAGTGCAACTGTCGGTCAAGTCGCCCCGGATTTCTCAGTTCAAGCTTACGATCGCACCAAGGACGGGACCGATCAACAATTCAGTCAGGTCAAGCTCTCCGATTTCAAAGGCAAGTGGGTCTGCCTGTACTTCTATCCGCTGGACTTCACGTTTGTTTGCCCGACCGAAATTGTGGCCTTCGACGACGCCGTCGGAGAATTCAATAGCCGCAATTGCGTGCTGCTGACCGCCAGCACCGACAGCGCGTACTCGCACAAAGGCTGGTGCGACAGCCATCCCGATCTGGGCAAGATGCGGCACCTGATGCTGGCCGACACCAATCACAAGCTGTCTTGTGACTATGGTGTGTTGATCGAAGAGCAGGGGATCGCCTACCGCGGCATCTTCCTGATCTCCCCAGAAGGGATCGTTCGCTACCTGGCCATTCACGATCTGCCAGTCGGACGCAATGTCGAAGAAGCAATTCGAGTCCTCGACGCCTTGCAAACGGACAAACTTGTCCCCTGCAACTGGAAGAAGGGCGGCAAGACGCTGAACTAATTTCGGAACAGCCGCTTCAAAGAAGATAACGGCCCTCGCTCTAAATACAGAGCGAGGGCTGTTTTTATCGGTGAACGCTCGCGTCGTAAGCCGACGACGAGCGAAACTTCACGACGCAATAGGAAGTGACGTTTCGCGTTGCATCCGCAGACCTTCAAAATACAGACGCAAGTCGACGATCAACTCCTGAGCCAAGGCTTCGTACGGAGCCCGATGAGCAATCCGATCGCGCAACCGTTGAAGACGCTCAAAAGGGAGAGGTAATTCCGAAGGATTGGAAGCCCCCGCCACCCAGTCGGTGTCCCGTGGGATGACGGGCAGATAAACGAGCGACCGGCGAGGGCGAGAGACCAGCAACATGTCGAGTGTTGCCAGCAACCAGCGGTCGCGTTCGCGTCCAGGTTCGTCATACAATAGTTCGCGCAGATCACCCAGGACGAGGTGTTCAAACTCCAGTCGAGGAGAAGCAGCGCGTGAATTTGTGGGGGCAGTCGCAATCATCGGGTTCGCCATTGAAATGCCGCGAAGGCAGACAAGGGGGTGGGCAATTGAGATGGCGGGCGAGCTGAAAATGATGAAACGCAACCTGCGTGCCAGAAAGACAGGAAGTCGATAGTGGCCCACCACGACCGCCAGCAATTGTTAAATTCCTCTGCACTTCTCTTCGATTTGGTGAGTTGGCACTGTTTCAAAACCGCACGCCGAGAAGCCCCGACGCTGGCAGAGCGTTCCTTTTCGGGCAGAGCTGCGAGAATGTCCGGCAACTCATTGCAGACATGTCGCTTCCGAAGAACGATTGTGGTTTGCCGAAGTTGGCAAACCGGCCCGAATTTCGTCTTGCAGCGGAATGAGGTCTGAACTAGAAGTCCGGCTCTCCCCTAATTTATTGAATAGATCCTAATCCACGGCTGCGCGCTGCCACCGGCATCGTTGTTGGTCATGAGGTGACCGCTGATGTTCCACCTACGTCACACGGCTGTAGCATTGCTGGCGACCACACTTGCGTGTGGCTGTACGACGGCTCGTCAGTCGAATACCGCTCGAACGGCGCGCGAGCAATTGCTGATTTCGAATGCCGTCGATCAGGCCCTCGCAAAAGTCGATTTCGCCGCCTTCCAGGGGCAAACTGTCCTGGTCGAAGAGAAGTATCTGGACTGCAGCGACAAGGGCTATGTCGTCGGCTCCATCAGGCACCGTTTGATGATGAACGGAGCATTCATCGCTGCCAAACCCGAAGAAGCAAGCGTTGTTATGGAATTGCGCAGCGGCGGTGTCGGCACCGACGACGCGGATTCCTATATCGGGATGCCCCAGATCGTCCTGCCAGGCATGCTGACGCTGCCTGAAGTAAAACTGGTGACACGAACGCGGCAGTCGGCTCTCGCCAAGATCGGAATGGTCGCTTACGACGCCAAGTCCCATCAACTATTGGGGGCGGGCGGCGTGTCGTCCTCGCAGTCGGATGACAACAACCTGTTTGTCATGGGGGTTGGGCCGTTCCAATCGGGGTCCGCTCGCCGTGAGCTGAAAGAAACAACCACTCCAATGCCGAATCAGCCGATCCAACCTTTGCCAACAACCGTCGCTTTCAGCGCTGCCTATGAATCAGCCACTGATCGGCCCGAGCGCCTGCAGCTGACGGGTGATAAGTCGGAAGAGAAGTGACAAGAAGAACGTGATGAGTGACGAGGGGTTCGTCTCGAGTCACTTTTTGACCGTGAGCCAGATCGAAGACGATTCCGTCTGGAACGCCTTCAGTGTGACTGTCGCGACCTTCTCGCTGGAAAATTCTGCAGGTCGACCAACAATCTGAATCGGCCCCGAAAACGTCGTATGGCCGTCCGACTTCAGAATCAGCTTCACGGTCTTGGAACTGTCTCCCTTGGGAGCCGACATCACTGGTTCCGCGGACACTCCGTCGGGCATACCAGTTGCCCGAACGGCGATTTCCTGCTCAAAACCCGATCGTATGATCGTGACGGGGATTTCCAACGGCTTACCGGCGTTCAACACGAACGCATCGGCGGCGACTGACAATGTGAAGTCAGGCTGCGTCTCTGTTATCGAAAGCAGGTACGCATACCGTTCGCCACCGTGAGAGAACCGATCGGAAACCGTCACGCGGAATACGCCGTCGGCCGGCAACGTGTACTCCACGTCAGGATCGATCGATTGCCTCCCGTCATCATCGGCCTCTCTCAGGAGTTTCCCTGCGGCATCGTAGATGCGGATGACGGGATCCAATGGCGAGCCCCATTCGCGAGCACTCACCTCGAACCGCAGTCGTTGACCTTTCTTCGCCTGAAATTGATAGGTATCGATGTCGCGAGGTTGTGAGATCTCGCCGCTGGCAACACCAGGGACAGCCATCGGCAACGCCTGCGCCAGATCGTTCGGTTCACGCTCAACGATCGCGGCATCCGGAGAGACGATGATCGAAACAGGCAGACGGTGGCTCAAGCCGTCAACAGGCCATTCGAATCGTCGGCCGATCGCTGACACGGGCGCAGTCACATCGATTTCGTTGCGTGTCAGATTCCAGCCGCGAAGTTGAAGTTGTTGAGTCTGACCACCCTGAATCGCGAGCGGCAACACATGGTCTACGAACGAGCTTCCTGTGACCAGCAAACGATAGACACAGGCTGGGCTACCAAACAGGCGAATACTGCTGTCGGGCGTCGCGGGAAAGGCCCAGGTCCGCAACGTGTAGATCCCATCCGCAGGCGCGGCAAACGTGAGTTGCGGGTCAAATCCCTGATCGTCTTCGTTCTGTTCCAGCACGAACCCTTCCGGTCCCAGGATCTGCAGGACGGCATCCTGAGGTGACCCCAGCGTCCGGTTCGCCATCAGCGACGCAACGATGATCTGTCCCTTCTTCAATGACACCGCGAAGCAATCGGCATCCCCATTTTTGCCGTGCCGACCGTTCACAAGCACAGGCAAATCGGGCAATGGTGGGGCCTTCGCCACGTCATCATTCGGCTCGGCTTCGTCGGTCTCGGGGTGTGTTCCAATGACAAATGGACGCAGCCCTGATGCTCCCTCGTCATTGTAGAAGCGCAACCAGCACACACCGGGCTCGGCCCATGCGGCGACATCAATCTTGATCGGGCCGGGCTTCTCGGGGAATGAGACAGTCACCCCAGGGCGCGAGTACCAGACTCGATTCACCCCATCGCCGAGTTTCCCTTGAATGGTCACGTTAGCGGAAGAGCCCTGCTGGCACCCCGCAGGAAACAATGATGTCACATCGGGTGGCGCGGCCTGAGCGATCATGCCATGCCACACGATCAATCCCAGACTCGCGATGATTGATTTTGCGGTCACCAGTCACTCCAAACAGCAATCATTCGAGGCAGGTAATTTGATCAGCTACAGCGGAGCGGCCTTCCGCCACGGCCATTGCGGCGGAGCCAACAGGAATGATCCCACGACGAGCGTCCCAAATACTGTGTAGATCACCGTGAAGACCCATGGCTCAGCTTCATAGAAGAGCAGATCATGGACAAGGTTGGCAAGGAAGGCTCCCTGATACGCCTGTTGTCCCGCGAGCAATCGCAGCTTCCGCTCCCAAGTTGTCAGCGGGCAAGTGATCCCAGCCCAGGCTTCGCCCACGACTACTAAGATCATCCCCAAGTGACCACTTCGCAACCAGAAATTGCGAACCCATCGCTGCCGGAGCAAGATCCCGATCCAGATAGCTGGTAGTCCCAGGACCACGACCAGGACATAAAGCATGTGGACGATTACGACGAGATCGGCGGCCAGGCGGTACATGAGCGCCATGCACCATCGGACCCATTCTCCTGCCAGATATTCCTCAAATTTGGATTGACGCACAAAGCAGTGGGTCTTGGAGAGGATCGGGTCGTCTCGTCCAATCAAAGATCGGTGCGCCAAAAAACTCGCTCCAGCCAATCTATTGATCACACCGGGTGCACGGCTAATCGCGTAGCAGGTTTTTTCTCATGTTTTATAAAAAATATCCACAATTGAACTTGCGTCGATTATGCATGTTTGGCAAGAATAACTGCCGGAGTTGTTCGCTATGCCCAAAAAGATTGTGTCCCGCATCGATCGCAACCTAGCCCGACGCCTGAGAGAGG
Source organism: Schlesneria sp. (assembly GCA_036499265.1). Taxonomy (GTDB): domain Bacteria; phylum Planctomycetota; class Planctomycetia; order Planctomycetales; family Planctomycetaceae; genus Schlesneria. Next base: position 5,123 of record DASYEA010000151.1, read on the forward strand.
CGCGACGAGAAGCTGGACTGTCGACTCGTGCAGTCGCAGATGGCCTGCCAAATCGATTGTCTGTCTCGCGCACAACCATCTCGAGCTATGAGAATGGGATAACAGTCCCTCCCATTGACGTTCTTGGAGCGTTGGCAACGCTCTATGGCAGAACAATTAATTGGTTTATCGAAGACCGAAGCGGTTTGAGCGACCTTCGGTATCGAAACCTTCAATCTCGCGTGCGCCTGAATGACAAGCGGCAATTTGAGGCTGTCGTCGGCAAGTGGGTAGATGCATATACCAGTTTAGAGGCCCATTTGAACGCCTCGTTGGTCAGGAAGATTCACGAGTTGGATGACACCGAATCCGCGCCAATACAATTGGCGACGGCACTACGAAGCGCATTGGGGCTGGCCGAGTCCAGTCCTGTTCAGAATGTCGTAACCGTACTTGAATCGTTCGCTGTTCGAGTGTTGGAGCTTAGACCATCAATTCAACTCGACAGCTTGGCGGCTCATCACACGGACTCAATGGTCGTCATCATCAATCCGGATATTCAGAACGACAGGTTGCGGCTGACGTTGGCACATGAAATTGCTTACGTACTGTATGATGGTTGCAAGCACGAATTAGGCTGGTCAGATGGTTTGGTTGAGAAACGAGCTTATGATTTTGCATTGGAACTGTTGTTGCCTCAATCGCAACTAGAACAGGCATTTGTTGGGCGATCGTTCTTGCGGCTCATTGAATTTCGCGAACGATATGGGGTGTCGCTGGCGAGCATGATCTTTCGCGCGGAGAAGTCGAGGGTTATTCCAACCACTGTCTCTAGGAAATTGTGGACCCAAGTGGTCGAGCGTGGCTGGAAACATGCGGAACCAGGGTTTGTATGGCGAGACCGCGCCATCCGATTCGAGACCTTAATGGAAACCGCCCTCCACACCGGCCGGCTGACTTGGATAGAGGCGGAGCGTATTACAGGGATTCAAGAAGGAGAATTGCGCAAGAGAATAACCGAGATTACGGATTACTGCGGTGTGATTCACAGAGAAGAAGAAGGCGGAAATAATTCCGCCCGGATGCTCAGGCTCGTAACGGAATAACGCTGCCGCAGTGGCAGTGAAGCGAGCCAAAACAAAGAGAGAGGCGGAGCCTTGGGGAAGGAATCTCCACCTCTCTCGAATATCGCAGAGAGGATTGTAATGACGACGAAGAAGAAATCAATCGCGATGTTCGATCACGAAAGGCGCTTTCTGGAGGAGGCTTACGTTAGGCGGCGTATCCCCCTCGACCAGTATGAAGAGCGACCAACTGAACTACATGCGCTGTGCGAAGAATGGAGGTCGCAGTTCGGCCGAACTGAGAAGGACGAGGATATTTTTCACTACATGCGGACTCGTCGAAAGAATGGAAGTAAGAAGTGCGGCAATTGGCCGAAGCTAGGGACCAACCACGAACCTGCACCGACTCTTCCCGACCTGACTGCCGAGCAAAAAGAAGTCTTAGTCGAAATCTACTATGAGCACGTTGCTGATCTTGGGAATGGCTCGGACAACATTGCTTACGAACCAGAAGTTATGGCCATGATCGCCACAGAATTCCTACATCGTACAGGGCGCGGTGAGATTGGCAGTATGTTAGTTGGCATCTTGACGGCAATGCGAAAGCGCGGATTGCTCCCAAAAGTGAGGT
>DASYEA010000152.1:0-4381 GCA_036499265.1 Schlesneria sp.
CTAGTAAAGGAATCGATGTGACTGGTGCCGAGGCGGCCGGTCAGCTTGAAGTTCATCGCTGGGAAGACGTTCACGTCCAAGACAATCGTTTCGATCAGTTTCGAATGATCGAGACGCTGAGAGAAGCACAGGCGAAGAAGAAGCCGGGCGAGGTGACGCGATTCGTCGGGAACATGGAGTGGGCCCTGGAGGACTTGCCGGGAGTTCATGACATCCTGGAGTACGAAACTCGCTTGAATTACTTCCTTCCCGAGCATCATGATCCCGTCATTTGCTGCTATGACCTGTCGCGCTTTGACGCCAGCCTGGTGATGGATATCATGCGGACGCATCCGATGGTCATCCTGGGTGGCATCTTGCAAGAGAACCCGTTCTATGTTCCGCCCGACGAAATGCTGCGAGAGCTGAAGGAACGCGGCTGCTGAAAGAGTCTGTTGACGATCCAAGAGCACGCTTTCGCAGGACGACTGTACCCCTGACATGGACTCGACTGAGGACTCAGAACTAGAGAACCGGCGTCTGCGGCGGACGATGAGGGACTTGGTTTCCCTATCGACTTTGCCAGCCGTTTGGAGCGGGCTTGGTATCGAAGGGATCGCCAGCAGCCTGGCGGATGTGCTTTTAAGCATCCTCTCGCTAGAGCTGATCTACATCCGGTTGGACGGTCAGGGTGATGACGTCACGGAATTTGTACGGAGTCGACGATCTGTCGATCGCGAGAAGGCAATCGCGCTGCTGGCCCCAGCCTTGGAGAGCGGTCGCCCAGAATCTCTGGACTCGATTGCCGACCCTTCCGGCGATGGAACGTTGCGTGTTGCCGTGACGCGGTTTGGCATCGGGAGTGACAGTGGTGTCGTTGTCTCGGCGTCACGCAATCCGGACTTTCCGACTGAGCAGGATCGGTTGCTGCTTGGTGTTGGTGCGAACCAGACGGCGATTGTGGTCCAGCGGCGGCGAGCGGAAGATCAGTTGCGAAGCCAGCAAGAATTGCTGCGTGTGACCCTCTCCAGTATTGGCGATGCGATCCTCACCACGGACGTCGAAGGCCGAGTCACGTTTCTGAATCCGATCGCCGAGGCTATGACCGGTTGGACGTGCGAAGATGCTGTCGGTCAACCGATGGATGTCGTTTTTCAGATCGTCAACGAAGAGACGCGTCAAACAGTTATCAATCCCATCAATACTGTGCTGCAAGAAGGACGCATCGTCGGCTTGGCGAATCATACGATTCTCATCGCGAAGAATGGCAGCGAAAAACCGATCGACGACAGTGCCGCCCCGATTCGCGATGGTGGAGGCGGAATTGCCGGTGCCATATTAGTCTTCCGAGACATCACGGAGCGCAAGCAGGCCGAGGCCGCTCAGCGGGCACGAGATGCGCGCTATCGAATGCTGGTGACGGCGACATCTGATGTGGTCTACCTGATGAATGCCGACTGGTCCGTGATGCAGCCGCTCGACGGACACGATCTGGTTGCCAGTAATAGCGAACCGATTCGTGACTGGATGCAGAAGAATGTCCCACACTCCGAACACCAATTGTTGAGTGACGCGATCAAGAAGGCGATCTCGACCCGGCGGACATTTGAACTGGAGCATCAGGTTCATCGTCCCGATGGGAGCCTGGGTTGGACATTGTCTCGGGCCGTGCCGATTCTTGACGCGGCCGGCAATATTGTTGAGTGGTTCGGAACAGCGCGGGATGTGACCGATCAGAAGCACGCGGAAGAAGTGCTTGCCAGAGTCACCGCCGACTCTGAGCGTCGACGACGACTGTACGAGGCCATCTTCTCGGGGACTCCCGACTTTGTCTATGTGTTCAGCCTCGACCACCGAGTGCTGTATGCGAACGATTCGCTGATCGCCATGTGGGGCCACAGCCTCGAAGAGACGATCGGGAAGACATTCCTGGAGATTGGGTACGAACCCTGGCATGCGGAACTGCATAGCCGAGAAATCGATCAAATCTCTGACACGAAAAAATCGATCCGGGGCGAGGTTCCCTTCCATGGAACGAACGGTCAGCGAATCTACGACTATATCTTTGTGCCGGTGCTGGGAGCCGATGGGCAGGTTGAGTCCGTCGCCGGAATCACTCGCGATGTGACCGACCGTAAGGATATGGAAGATGAATTGCGGCAGTTGGCGGCTCATCTGTCTGAAGCTGATCACAAGAAAGATGAGTTCATTGCCCTGTTGGCTCATGAGTTGAGAAACCCCCTGGCGCCGATCCGCAACGGACTGAAGATCCTGGGTCTCGGTGGTAAAGAAGAGACTCGGATCGCGACGCAGGCGATGATGGATCGGCAACTGACGCACATGGTGCGGTTGATCGATGATTTGCTGGATGTCTCGCGTTTGAGCCGAAACAAAATGGAACTGCGTCGGTCGCAGGTTTTGCTGGCGGATGTCATTCACAGCGCCATTGAGACGGTACGACCACTTGTCGATGAGGCCGGGCATGAATTGACAGTTTCGATGCCCGACAGACCAATCTTGCTGAATGCAGATCCGACGCGGATGTCGCAAGTCCTCTCCAATCTGCTCAACAACAGCGTCAAATATACGGAGAGCGGGGGGCAGATCTGGCTGGCTGTGGAACGACACGAAGGGAACGTGATGGTCTCGGTCCGAGACTCGGGAATCGGCATTCCCGCGGATTCGCTCGAAAGCGTCTTCGACATGTTTTCGCAGGTCGACCGAACGCTCGAACGCAGCACTGGCGGCTTGGGCATTGGGCTGGCTCTGGTAAAAGGGCTAGTCGAAATGCACGGCGGTACGGTCGGCGTGGCGAGTGAAGGGGAGGGTCAGGGGAGCACCTTTACAGTCACTCTGCCGATCACTATTGCGCCATTGGATTCTACACGAGACGTCGGTGGAGCAGACACTGTCGCATTGCCGAAGCAGCGCATCCTGGTGGTCGATGACAACCGAGACTCGGCCACCACGATGGCGATGATGTTGAAGTTGCTCGGTCACGAGATCAAGACGGCTCACGATGGAGTGGAAGCGGTTGAAGTCGCTGAGCGTTTTCGTCCAGAGATCATTTTGATGGACGTTGGAATGCCAAGACTGAACGGGTATGAAGCTACGAAACGAATTCGCGAGCAGCCGTGGGGTGTCGGCATCACGATCGTGGCCCTGACCGGATGGGGACAAGACGACGATCGCGCGCAATCGAAGATTGCCGGCTGCGATAGTCATCTCGTCAAACCGGTCAACCTGGAAGACCTGGAGCGGATTCTTGATCGTCGACGACAAGAATCATGAAGATGATCTTCGGACTTGGCACCGCTGACGATTTGAATGCCGACGCAATTTGTTAGCAATACGATTGAATGACCCTGCGTGATGCGAGGTGCGAGGGCAGTCGCTAAGATGGACCGTCGGTCGTGACCTGATACCCGCCGACGTCCGATTAATCTAAGGAGTCTATCTTGGCTGGTGATGAGGCTGTCCGTGCCTTGAGAGATGCGCTGGCTCATTCGCCTGATAACGTACCGCTGCGCAAGCATCTGGCGGAGACGCTGCTGGGGTTTGGTCGCGCGGAGGAGGCGGAAGCCGAGTTTCGCGACGCGTTGGCTCGCGATCGGGACAACGTCGATCTGAAGCTGGGGCTGGCCAAGGCCTATCAGCAGCAGGGCAAATTGTCGCATGCGACTGTGATCGTCGAAGAGATGATCAAGCAGCGTGATACCCCGGCTGCAGCCTACTTGTTGCATTCCCGATTGCTGTTGCAGCAGGGTGATGTCGAATTTGCCGTGAGCGAATATCGCCAGGCGGTGCGAGAGGATGCTTCGCTGCGAGATGAAGGGTTAGCTGCGGAACTGGGGATCGACGCCGACGAATCGTCCGCGGTTGTCGACGGGAAGGTTCGTGCGGCTTGGGAAAGCGACGAGGATGACTCCGGATCGTCGATCGGGAACCTGTTCGAGCGACCGAAGATCAACTTCGCGGGCGTCGGGGGGATGGAAGCCCTCAAAGAAGAAATCCGGATGAAGATCATTTATCCGATGCAGCATCGCGAGATGTTCGCTTCCTACGGAAAAACGATCGGCGGCGGAATCCTGATGTATGGACCGCCCGGTTGTGGGAAGACGCATATTGCTCGTGCCACCGCGGGCGAGATTCGTGCGGGGTTCATTTGTATCGGTATTAACGATGTGCTGGATATGTGGATCGGCAACAGTGAGAAGAAGCTGCACGAACTATTTGAGCATGCCCGGTCGCATCAACCCTGCGTGTTGTTCTTCGATGAAGTCGACGCACTGGGAGCGAGCCGGACTGACATGAAGACCAGCGGCTCGCGGCATCTGGTCAATCAATTCCTGGCCGAACTGGACGGAGCTCAGTCTTCTAATGATGGCGTGCTGATTCTGGC
>DASYEA010000153.1:0-2882 GCA_036499265.1 Schlesneria sp.
CCAAACCGTTGTCGCAAGCGAATGTTCGGTTGGAAAATTGCCAGTCGCACCAGTACTCTGACATATCAACTAGAGTAAACCTTCTGAACATGATTGCTGAATCTGACATGCGTTCCGGACTAGGGCTTGTTTTGGGATTGATCGCCTCTTCCGTCATGGCGAATGATTCGGTCGTTGAGCAAGATCCGATTGGCCACCGCCAATTGGTGACGCCATTTTTTGACACGTACTGCAATCGGTGTCACACGGGTGAGAAGCCGCAGTCAGTCTTCGGCCTTGATTCAACGGCCCTGCCGATCAACTTCGGCGATCCGGCCGCGCGATCTCGGTGGCGTGAAGTCGTCAATGTGCTCAATTCGCACGAGATGCCTCCTGAAAAGGAACCGCAGCCGAAGGCAGAGGAAGTTGGCAGGGTTGTCGACTGGATCACGACACAGGCGATCCGAGCAGAGTTGGCTAAGCGAGAACGGGCTGTCGTACTTCGTCGCCTGAACCGGTCCGAATATCGAAACACGATTCGCGATCTGATTGGCGTCGATTTTGATACGTCGGGGTTTCCGCAAGATCCTCCAGCGGGTGGCTTCGACAACAATGGCTCGGCTTTGACAGTCTCACCGTTGCATATGGAACTGTATCTGGCGGCGGCACAGCAAATTCTCGATCGTGCTCTGGTCGATGGGAAACGGCCGGAATCGATCCGCTGGCGGTTTGAGCCCAAGGTGGGACCGGCAGATCGCACGCGCGTGCGACTGGATCCCAAGAACAATCCCATCGTGAACGGGAACAACAATCAGCAAGAAGGGGATTGGATCGTCGTCCATCACAACTCGTGGGATAAGTCGATCGGTGCGCGAGATTTTCGCGTTCCTGTCGCTGGACAGTATGCGATTCGCATTCACGCGGCGGGACGTGTGCCTGAGCGAGACAAAGTGGTTGAATCCGCTCGCACGATCTTGAAGCAACGTCAGGATGAGCAGGATGCGAAGAACCCAAAAGGAACGGAGTGGACGAAGCGGCAGTTCGATCAAGATCTGGCACACTTTCAATCAGATCGCATCTATGATTACGGTCCACCACGAATCAAACTCGTTTTGCAACTTGGGCCGCAACCGCGCACGATTGCAGAGTTTGACGTCGATGCCAGCCCCGAGCGGCCGAAGGTTTATGAGTACATCACTCGATTCACGACCGAATCCGCGGGTGTCTCGTTGGAGTATGCGTACGCCATTCCGAACGTGCTTGAAAACTTCTGGATGCAGGGGCGAGACAATTTTGCACGACCGGAATTACTGATCGACTGCTTCGAAGTGGAGGGGCCGCTCTATGACGCGTGGCCACCGAGCAGCCATTCGCGGATCTTATTCGATTCGCCGAATCGTGGGACGAACGAACAGGAATACACTCGAGATGTGCTCGCTCGTTTCATGAGACGTGCGTATCGACGACCGATTGATCCTGAGGAAGTCGATGGCAAGCTGCGGCTGTTCGTGGCTGCACGAATGGAAAAGTCGTTTGTCGAGGCGATCAAGGTGCCACTCACGTCGGTACTTGTTTCGTCGAATTTTTTGTTCCTGGCCGAGCCAGCAGTGGAGACGAAAGATCGAGTCGCACAGTTGGATAATCATTCCATCGCAAATCGACTGTCTTATTTGCTCTGGTCCAGCATGCCGGACGAAACACTGTTTCAACTGGCCGAGTCTGGTGAGTTGAAAGACTTGAACGTCCGAGCAGCGCAAGTTGATCGAATGCTGACTGATCCCAAATCGCTAGCGTTGGTCGAAAACTTTACCGGTCAATGGCTCGGCCTGCGGGATGTCGGCGCGAATCCTCCTGCGTCAGATCTCTATCCGCAGTATGACAGACATCTGGAAACGTCGATCGTCAAAGAATCCGAGGCGTTTTTCGAAGAGTTCCTGCGTCACGACGTGGACGCGAGACAGATGATCCGCTCGGACTTCGTCACGATCAACGAACGGTTAGCACGGTACTATCATATTCCCGATGTCCGAGGCGATGCGTTTCGTCGAGTTGAGGTTCCCGCTGGAATCCAACGTGGTGGCATTGTGACTCAAGCTTCGATTTTGATGACGACTTCAAATGGAACGCGGACATCTCCCGTCAAACGAGGCACCTGGATCCTGAAGACGCTGATGGGGATGGACCCAGGTCTGCCCGTCGCGAATGCTGGCGAGATCGCTCCGAAAGTGCCTGGGATCGATAAGGCGACGGTGCGGCAGCGATTGGAAATTCATCGGACGCTGGCCCAGTGCGCACGTTGTCACAACAAAATCGACCCGCTCGGATTTGCGTTGGAAAACTTTAACGCGGCCGGTGAGTGGCGCGACCGCGAAGGCTTTGGATACAAAGGCCGAATTGAATCGAACGATCCACTCATCGATGCATCGTCTAAGATGCCTGATGGCACGGCCATTGACGGACTGTCGGGGTTACAGCAGGCGATGCTGGCTCGCGAGGATCAGTTCCTGGGAACGTTGGCGACGAAGCTTTTCACTTATGCCTGCGGTCGAGAGTTGGGTTTGGCTGATCAGCCAACGATTAAAGCTGCCGTCGCCGATATGAAGCGGAATCGCTATACCATGAAATCGCTATTGAAATTCGTTGTCGTCAGTGAGCCATTCCAAACGAAGTAGTTGGTGATTCTGGAGAGCGGTCTTCCAGCAAGTACCAAGAGGCATCGATTCAGCATGACTTCATTTTTCCACACGCCACTCTCTCGCCGCCATCTCCTACGAGCAGCCGGTGCCGCGATCACGTTGCCGCTGCTGGACGCGATGCTTCCACGGACCATGGCCGCGCCGTCGACCTTTAAGTCGTGGGAAATGTCGAATGTCGTTCATCCACGGATGATCTGCTGCTATGTC
>DASYEA010000154.1:0-3907 GCA_036499265.1 Schlesneria sp.
AAAACTCTACAACGGCCGCATCGAATGCCACTACTTCCAATACCTCGGCCCCAGACCGCCGGGTGAATTGGCCACAGAAGAAATCTCGGGCAACGAACCGCAGCCTTGGGCGTGAAGTGGCTGAGAGACAGACAGTTGGCAGCACGTAGTTGTTCGTCACAACTCTCCATGACAGACCGACGGAACTTTTCTGGGAGGGCGAGGTCCTGCAGAGCCGCGATTGAAGTTGGACTCGGCTCGTGGATCGCAGCTTAGTACGAGAATCGCCCTCCCAAACTGGGGCAAAAACCGCAGATTGCCGATCCATTGCCATAGAACTAACGGGCTTGGCTGGTCGAGACGTGAGGTGTCTGGCGATTGAAGCCAAAGCGGTGTCGAGCTACCGCACTCCAAAGTCGCTGCTGATGGACGTTCATCTGAGCCGTGCTATCACCCAAACATTCTGATCGACGTCAATAAGCTAAGTGAGACCCAAAATCAGGAATACTTCCTGCTTTGACCTCGTTGGTCCATTCCTCCAATCTCCCGGAATGCAGTTTCCAAAATTTCTTACAGAGCTCGAAATACTCGATCACAACGCTGTGCTCGTTTCGTTCGAGCAATTCTTTTGCGAGAGCCATATTGGGGCCGAATGAGTCGAGTTGCGGCGAACCTGGTGTGCGCCCTGCTGCGAGCAGACAACGCTTTGCTCGCTCGACGTCGCCATCAAGTAACGCCAGTCGTCCAAGAACGAGATTCCCGTGATGGATGGCATTTCCGACGGGGAAGGTATGCATCGAAGCATCAAAGGGAGCGATGCACTCAAGTAGTTCTGTCGCGTAGCGGCGAGCTTCTTCGAAATGCTTCGCTCCGAAAGCGGAGGTCGCCAATTGTATGAGTGCAAGAATGTGCTGGAACGGCAAATCGTCTTCACAATCCTCGTCTATGTTCGACTCAAGTTGTGCGGCGATCTGATACTCGCGAAATCCCTTCTCGAGATAGATTTCGCTGGGAGCAGATTCTGCTCTGCCGCGCAGCGAATAAAGGTTCCCCAACTGCTTATGCCAATCGCCGTTGTTTGGTTCCAACCGAGACGCTCGACTGAGTAGGTCTTCACTGATATGCCAGTCAATGAGCCAACAAAACTTCGCTGCGTTTCCCAGAATCCTCGTGTTTTCAGGGTGAGAGTCGACTTGCTTCAGCCAAAGTGTTTTTCCAATCAGGTACGCCTCTTGATCGTCTGGCTCGATCAAGTATGAATAGGGGCGTCCAGCGATTTTGGATTCCGGCGCGTATTGAATAATCCACAGAATGTGCCGCTGTCGCGCTTTGGTCGTATGCTCTGATTCGCGACGATTGAGAAAGTAGTAGCACAACAACAGCGTGCGCAGTGCCAGTTCGTGTTCCGAACCCGATACCGTCGCCTCAAAACCTTCAGCAGTCTCCTGAGAGATCTCGCCGCTGAGTTGGCGGATTCTGTCTTCTGCCGCTTCACGAACATCACAAGAACGGTCACTCAACTCCTTTGAAAGCTGCGATATGGCAGCTTCCACTGTCGGCCCAGCGCCCCACACATTTGACATTGTGCTACTCCGGATATGGGCTCTCGTGAGAGTTGAAGTCTAACGACAGTTCTTTCACCCACCATGAGAGTGACTTTTTCTTGCCATCATGGAACACGAAAACTCGATTGCGGATGTGCGGCAAGATATGCGGATTTTGGTCGATGGCAAATCTACAGGCAAGGACTTGGCATCACTTCTTTCCTGAAATGATGACGACCGGGAAAGCGAATCCGAGACCGTGATCGCGATTGGCATCAATCCCGATGCGGTCAACTCCGATATCGTCCTCTACCATTTTTCGGAACGAATCGGCGCCGCCTGGCTCAGGGAATGAGCGGGACAGCAACACGTCAACATTGACGGGATACTTGTAGAATTCGCGGCGAACATCGGAGAGTCCGCGGAAGAGGTCTTCGAACTCGGTGAGTTGCAAGGCATGAGTATGGGACGGATCTCGATGCTGCTCCATCCGGTCATAGAGGGCGGCCTGTTCAGTCGTGGTCATGAAAACATCGCAGACCGTCACACGGCCTCCCGGCTGGCAGACTCGAACCATCTCAGCAAATGCGAGTTGCGGCTTCGTGAAGTGATGGAACGAGTACCGCGTGACGACGCGACTGAACTGGCCATCGGCAAACGGCAGTGGGTGTGCGTCTCCCACAACAAAGTCGAGGTTCGTCAGCGCGAGCGATTGTTGATGCTTGCGAGCCTGATCGATCATGGCAGGAGTCAAATCAACACCAGTGACGTGCTTGGCCACTTTGGCGACTTCGCAGGCCACAAGACCGGGACCGCAGGCGACATCAAGCACGTTATCGTTCGATTCGATACCGGCTGTCTTGATCAACATCTGGTGGATCTGGGCATCGTCCTTCGCATGCAATTGCGAAAACGGAATCGCCTGCCGAGTAAACTGATCCAGAATCAATTCGCGTTGTTCGTCCATGGTTCCTCCAAAAAAGAATACCGGTTAGATACAAATACCGGAGTCTGGTTCGCGAGATTCGAAGCTGAAATCTTGTGAATCGTCCGCAAGACAAAATGAGGCGACTTGAATCAGCCGTTTTTGCTGCAGTGATGGCGCTATGACGCATGTTTCCTGAAACCAGAGTGAGGGTCGAGTCATGAATCTGAGAGCGGCAACGATTCGATTGATGCGTCTCGCGATGTTCATGCTGTCGATCGCAGCAATGGCGAGCCCACCCGCTTTTGCCGATCCCGAACCTGAACAGGGTTGCTACCTCTTCAGTTATTTCAGAAACAACGGCGAAGACGGATTGCACTTCGCCAGCAGTTCTGACGGATTGAAATGGGAATCACTGAACGACGACAAGTCGTTTACGCCCCCGACCGTCGGCGGGAAGCTGATGCGCGATCCTTCAATCGTACAAGGCCCCGATGGTGTCTTTCACATGGTCTGGTCCAGCGGCTGGTGGGATCTGGGATTCGGCTATGCCTCATCGCGAGATTTGATTCACTGGAGTGAACATCGCCTGATCCCCGTGAACGAAGGTGTGGCAGGCGCCAAGAACACGTGGGCTCCCGACCTGTTTTACGATCAAGCCAACGAACAGTTCGTGATGTTATTCGCGACAACCATCCCAGGCCGCTTCCCCGAGACGGATAACGGCGGCGATCACAACCATCGAATGTACTGGGTGAAAACGAAGGACTTCGCCACATTCTCCAAGCCCGAACTGGCGTTTGATCCCGGTTTCAACTGCATCGATGCCACGCTCGTCAAGATGAACGATGGCATTACCATGATCTTTAAAGACGAGCGACCAGGCCATAAGCAACTGCACCTGACGACGACCACAGGCATCGGCAAGCCCTGGTCCGCCCCAACCGAGCCCATCCTGAAACGCGACTGGGTCGAAGGCCCCACCGCGCTGAAGGTCGGCCCCATCTGGCGACTCTACTTCGACTGCTACAAAGTCGGCCACTACGGCGCCGCCGAAAGCTGCGACGGCAAGTCCTGGACCGACATCACCGACAAAATACAAATGCCCAAAGGAATGCGACACGGCACAGCATTCAACGTCTCGCCAGAGATCTATGCCCGCCTGCTGAAGCACAAATCTTCCGACGCAAAACCAAAAGACTGATCGGCTCTTCGGAGCCGATCCAGAGAATGATCGCGCCGGCCATGCTGGCACGACCAGAAATACAGAAACCCCTGAAAATCAGGGGTTCTGCTAATTGGGACTGCAGGGACTCGAACCCTGAACCAAAGGATTATGAGTCCTCTGCTCTAACCGATTGAGCTACAGTCCCGGTCCCAATTTTGTAGGGTTTTGTTGACCATAGGGTAGGCCAATATCGACGATGACACCCCCGTCTGACAACTCCCACAGCACCGA
>DASYEA010000155.1:0-8975 GCA_036499265.1 Schlesneria sp.
CTATTGCAGGAAAAGCGATTGTGGAACCAATTTGTCAGACAGCAACCGCCACCACCGCAGGCACCCATACCACATGGGTTGCATGGATCCGATGAGACGCACTGTGTATGACAGCAGCCAACGGTGGAGAACATCAGTAGAGCGGTCAGACAGATCAATCGATGCAGCGGCATGGGAAGCCTTTCCCTTATTTCTCGTTCCATGAGACACCAGAGACGAAATCTCTTCCGTCTCTTTATCGACCGCTACAATCGGTAAACTTTACGGATTCTGCCTGTTTTTCTAAAAAGTCTAAATCTGCAGATTGCGGATACTGCTTAAATTGAGATGGCTATTCCGATTAAGTCGATTCTGCCGGCCGCCGAATGGTAGAACTTGCCGAATTCCTGACGATGCGGCAAAGATTTCCGCTAGACGAATGGATGCAGATCGGTAAAAAAATGTCAGAGATTTTCGGAATCGCATGAACCTTCTCAGGCGAGCCGATGTCTACTATGCGTGCGGAATTTGTTTTTCTTTCCGCTGCCAACGCGGGGCGAATGCCGCGTAAAACTCAAACTTGTGGATTTTTGTTCCGAAACAGATCTATCAGAAGTCGTTTCCCGGAAAACTGCGGTCGCCGCAGGAGGTACCCCCGATGCAAGCAATTAATGGCATTCAAGTCGCGATGATCAACACCAACGCCAACGTACAAGTCGGCATGGTCGTAGACGCAGCGAATGCCCATCGGTCGTACCGTCCCAGCGAGCTACGCCCGGTTTCATTGCGTCCCGATTTTGAGGGTACCACCACCGATTCCACGTGTCCGAGTGACCTGAAACAGGGGCTACTCGGGGCCACAGGAACAGGCGGGAGTATTCCCTCAACCATTTGCCACGGCAGAACTTGGCGACTCGATAGTCGCCACCTGCCGGAGACAGCATGGGCGATGCTAGTCCTGAACCGCTCACTTTGCGGCTAAGGCTCAGCATCAGGGATTGCTCTCTCGTCGAAGTGCGGTGGTGTTCAAGTGGCCCGGTCTGTCACGACGTGTGACGACTTGGTTTCACCGGATCACCTCTCATCGATGGTCCAGCTCACTCGGTCGTTGGAATGCTTTGCGCGTTCTTTACGTCTTAAGTGTCGTTGGTCCATTCGCAGCTTCTCCGAATTCACATCGCAGGCAGTGTCACGATGGCACCGTCGGCTTTTTGGGAAACGAATAGAAATGGACACGGAAGAATTCTTGCCATTGGTTTTGCAGGCTCAAGCGGGTGATCGGGAAGCTTTCGGCCAATTGGCTGTAATGTTTGAACCGACTGTCTATGCGATCGCATTGCGTCGGTTGCGAAACCAGGCGGAAGCGGCCGAGTTGACCCAGGATGTCTTGATCCAAGCGTTGCGTAAATTGCCACAGTTGCGTGAACCAGAGCGGTTCCCAGGTTGGTTGCGTCGGATCACGGTCCGGTTGGCAATCAACCGAACGGTTCGACGTCCACCGACTTCGACTCAAGATCCTGAGATCTTGGGAAGCATCGATTGCGAGCGAAATTCTCCTTTGGATGCCGCTTTGTCGACCGAGCAAGCCGCTCATGTCTGGGGCGGTTTGAAGCGACTTCGAGAACTTGATCGATCAACCCTGGTCGCCTTCTATTTCGACGGCCAGTCGCTGGTCGAGATGAGTGATCGATTCCGTAGTCCGGTAGGAACCATCAAGCGACGACTGCACACGGCCCGAATTCGGTTGCGGGAAGAGCTGGCTCACCTGCAATTGGTCTGAAGGCCACACGTAAAGAAACACGGACTCCGAACTTCGGAGCCCGTGTTTTTTCGTTTCACGGCGTATTTCGAGTTATCAAGGTTCGGGATTGAATTTCAGATCACTCGCGTGGCAACCCAAATAGCGGTAAAACGGCAGTGTCTGCATTCCATCCAGATCGGCGTCGCGGGGCTCCTGCGACTGACCAGCACCACTCGAGGAGACTTCAGCCGTGGAAAACGCAACCAACAGTGACATCAGCGGAGGGCTTTCCCGCCGCGATCTCTTGAAGACAACCGGTCAAATTGCGGCCGCTTCGGCATTGGCGGGAATCGCTTTGCCGCAGTACGTGTATGCCGGCGAAAGCGGCACCATCAATGTCGCATTGGTTGGCTGCGGCGGTCGTGGAACCGGAGCGGCACAGAACGCTCTCTCGACCAAAGTCGGACCTGTTAAGCTGACCGCGATGGCCGATGCCTATGCGGATCGCCTCAAGGGAAGTCATGAGTCGCTGAAGAATGATAAGAAGGAACTGGTCCAGGTTGCCGACGATCATAAGTTCGTCGGCTTCGACGCGTACAAGAATGCGATGGATAGTTTGAAGAAAGGCGACGTGGTCATCCTGACGACGCCTCCCGCCTTTCGCCATCTGCATTTTAAGTATGCCATCGAAAAGGGGCTGAACGTCTTCATGGAGAAGCCGGTGACTGTCGACGGTCCGGGCACTCGCAAGATGCTCGAACTGTACGAAGAGTCGAAGAAGAAGAACATGAAGGTCGGTGTCGGCCTAATGTGCCGTCACTGTGCCGATCGCGGTGAACTGTCCAAGCGAATCAAGAATGGCGAACTGGGCGAGATCATCGCCTTGCGAGGCTACCGCTGTGCTGGTCCAACCGCCAGCATCTTCACGGGACCGAAGCCCGCCAATCAGAACGAGCTCGAATACCAGATCCGCAATTTCCATTCGTTCCTGTGGGCCAGCGGTGGCGGCTACAGCGACTTCCTGATCCACAACATTGATGAATGTTGCTGGATGAAGGATACGGAAGACAAGAATATCTGGCCGGTCGAAGCCAAGGGATACGGCGGCCGTCACTATCGTGGCGACTACGTCGATCAAAACTTCGATACTTACAGTGTCGAATACACGTTCGCCGACGGCACCAAGTTCTTCCTGGAAGGTCGCTGCATGGTCGGAGCAGCCACCGAATTCGCCAGTTATGCCCACGGCACCAAGGGGTCGGCCACGATCTCTGCGGCAGGCCACTGGCCATCGAAGGCTCGCATCTACAAGGGCCAGAAGATGGTCGAAAGCGAAGCGATCTGGAAGGCCGAAGATCGAATCAGCCCCTATCAGTTGGAGTGGGACCACCTGATGGAAGCGATTCGCCAGGACAAGCCTTACAACGAAGTGAAGCGTGGTGCCGAAGCCAGCCTGGTTACAGCAATGGGTCGCATGGCCTGTCACACCGGCCGTATCATCACTTTCGATGAAATGCTGAACTGCGAACACGAGTTCGCGCCAGAACTCGACAAACTGATGGTGGGCGGTCCAGCTCCGTTGATTGCCGATGAAAACGGCAAGTATCCGGTTCCAGCGCCAGGCATCAAGACCAAACGCGAGTACTAAGATCTGGTGATTCGCTAAATCTGACGAGGGCCCCGGCTGCTGAAGCCGGGGCTCTTTTTTTAGGCTCGTGCAGACTTTGGACGACGGATAACTAAACCGACAATGATTCCAGCGGTCGTATATTCGATCATGGCGAGTACAAACCAGCCGACCGCCAATTCGGCTTGGATGGGATGAACCGCATAACCGCCGCAAGCGAGTGACGTTCCCATTGCCAATCCGAATAACAGGCCATACGCGAGCCCGGCAATCAGTCCCCGCGAATGTATCTGAACCACATAGATCGCGACGAACGCAGCAGCGGTAACCAGAACCCCAGAGTAGATCAACCAGATCTTCATCTCTGACCTGGGGCGCCAGACCTCTGGCAGGGCCGCATACATCGAACTGAAGATCAATCCGTGCCCGATGGTGTCGAGCACAGCCCAGGCAGCAAACACAGCCAACCATGCCGAAATCCATTGCTTCACAGTTGCTTTCAAAATCGAATTCCTTCGGCGTGATGCTCGGGCACAAAATGAAACTCGCCCGGTGATATGGTCACCGGGCGAGTCTATAGCACACTTCAATCAGCGTCGGGCTGCCGGATGCTTGAGTGGCAACCACGCTCCGTTATGTTCGCTGCTGGCGACGCATTGCTGGATGAAATACATCCCCTCGACGCCATCGTAAACATTCGGGTAGACGGTGTTGACTCGTTCAAACGATTGGCCAGCCGCTCGCTTGGCCATGTCGTCATACGCAAAGCGATAGACGTTGGCGAACGCTTCGAAGAATGCTTCGGGGTGACCGCTTGGTAGGCGGCACGCGGCCTTTCCCGCACCGTTCATGAAGGATGCATTGGGATCGCGAGTGTAAATCGAATGCGGTTGACCATTTCTTCGGACCATCATTTCGTTAGGGTTTTCTTGCCGCCACGACAAGGCTCCCTTCGTTCCATCGACTTCGATGAACAGATCATTTTCGCGACCATGTGAGATCTGGCTGGCGGTGACTGACCCCAAACCGCCGTTTTCAAAGCGAATGACAGCATGGCCGTAATCATCCAGACGACGACCAGGTTCGAATGCTTTCAGATGGCAAGAGACTTCAGCCGGCAGCAGCCCAGTCATGTAACGTGCCAGGTTATACGCATGCGTCCCGATGTCGCCGAAGCAACCTGCGGCACCGGACTTGGTCGGATCGGTTCTCCAAGCGGCTTGCTTCTGGTCGGACGATTCCAGGCGTGTTCGCAACCATCCTTGGATGTAGTTGGAGCGGATAGCCTGAATCTCGCCAAGTTCACCGCCTAGGATCATCTCACGGGCCTGGCGAACCAATGGGTAGCCCGTGTAGTTGTGCGACACGGCGAAGACGGCACCCGACTTGTCGACCAGTTTGACCAATTCCTCGGCTTGAGCCAGATCGAAGGTCATCGGCTTGTCGCAGATCACATTAAAGCCGGCGGCCAATGCCGCCTTGGCAACCGCGAAGTGCGTGTGATTTGGCGTGGCGATCGTGACAAAGTCAATTCGCGTTCCGGCAGGGAGTGCGGCTTCTTTGGTACACAGTTCTTCAAACGAACCATAAGCGCGATCAGGAGCGATGTCGTAGGCCGGGGCGGATGCCTTGGCTCGAGCGGGATCAGACGACAGAGCTCCTGCGACGAGGGCTGCGCGATTGTCTAAGACAGCGGCGGTCGCGTGGACTCGACCGATGAAAGCCCCTTGGCCTCCCCCGACCAAAGCCATCCGCAACTTTCGATTCAAAGAGCCGTTAGTTGTTTCCACAGTCACGACAGTTCCTCCCGGAGATCACTCAGAAGTTGATGTTGGAGCAGATATGCGATCACGAGTTGTTGAAACAACCCGGTGAGCCCAATCTACCCGTTTTCGGCTGAAAGTGCCGGAAGCATATCGGGCGTCGTGTTCAAATGCCAAGGATGATGAGCCCCTTGCAACGAAAACAGCTAGCCGTCAAATGACTAGGGCGTTACAGTATTAGTGGCGTCGTTCGACGCATCACTTCACTGAACCGAGAATCGCTGACGGTCTCTTTCGCAGCTAAAGGAGCGGATCATGCTACCGCGTGGAAATGAACGTCGTTTTGTTTGGATGGGACTTGGGTTGGTAGCAGGATTGTGTCTGGCTTATTGCTGGCCGCACGAAACCGCTCAAGCGGTCGCGACCGATCGAGACGACCGATATGCCGTTTGTACCGTTGAAACACAAACCAATTTCGGAATGCCGGAAGCCGTCTTTGTCATGGACTTTCTGACGGGTCGACTGACTGGTGCGCAGCTCAATCAGCAATCATATGCGTTCACGAACTTCTGGTTCCGAAACGTTGCCGCCGATTTTGGGCTTAAGCCCAATGCCGCCGCGAAGGCGAAATACTGCATCATCCCGGGTAATGCCTACCTGACCAGTGCTGGCGGTGCGACTGTTTCGAGCGGCGTGATCTACGTCGGCGAACTGACGTCCGGAAAGGTGATTTGCTACACATTCTCTGTTCGCAATTCGAAAACACCGCTACCAGTCATGCAGCTTGACCCGATTGCGTTCTTCCCATTCCGCGAAGCTGTCGAACCGAATTGATTCGAAGAGACCTGAAATGCAAAGGGGAGCACAAATGTGCTCCCCTTTTTTGTTGATTGGTGCGTTTGGCTATCCGACTCTTTGCATTGATGTCGTCGGTAGTACCGGAGCCTGAACCAAGGGGAACTTCAGCGTGAACGTCGTCCCGGAACCGACTGCGCTATCGACTCGAATCCTGCCACCGTGAGACTCCATCACGTCTTTGGCCAGCGACAACCCGAGTCCTGTCCCGCCCTGCCCTTGCTCGTCCAGTGTCTTCGTCGAATAGAACGGCTCGAAGATCCGACGTAGTTTTTCCGCAGGGATGCCGCCGCCCGTGTCGCGGATACTCATCTCGCCGTGACCGGTTTCCGAATTCGTCCGCACGCCAACGGTCAGCGTGCCTCCCGATTCCATGACCTGGCGGGCGTTGACGATCAGGTTCATCAAGACTTGCTGGACCTGCCCGGAATTCACTGATGCCCACGGACGGGACTCGTACTGGGCGACCAGCTTAATGCGAAATCGCTGCAGATCCTTCTCGACGAGAACCAGCACATCTTCGACCAGCGGAACCAGATCCATCGGCTCACGGCGATCGCCGTGATGTCGAGCATACGACAGCATGCCAGTCGTGATCTTGGAGGCTCGCTGACCGGCCGCCATGATCTTGTCGAAGGCCTTATCGCGAGTGGCCGCATCCTTATGTCGGATTCCCATCTTCGCGTAATTGATGACCGTGGTCAGGATGTTGTTGAATTCGTGGGTGATTGACGCCGCGAGCACTCCCACGGAACTCATCTTTTGAGCTTGCAGCAACTGAAGTTGCATCGCTTTGAGCTGTTGCTCAAGTTCGGCGATTCGCGCTGCGGTCCGATCCTGGACTTCAATCATCTCTCGCCTTTCGCCGTGCATTCGATTCGAAAATTCGGGTCAATCGGTCTATCGGATCATGGTCCGGCGCGACTTCATGGGCACCCGCGTCGATTCGGAATCCACAGAGAATCGTTGCCGTTTCAGCCTACATATCGAAGCTGCGACGGGAGGGCGGAGGGGTCAAAGCAGGTGGTTTGCGTCGAGATTGCCGACAGTAGGCGTTGCATCAAACAAAAAAACGCCTGCGACCCCAAGGATCGCAGGCGTTATCATTCAGAAGTCGAAGCATGTCGCCCCAAAACGGGCGACGCGACTATTAATATTCCTTCGCGTTAATCCACTTCATCATACGGCGCAGTTGCTTGCCGGTTTCTTCGATCTGATGGCTTCGTTCGCGACGCTTGATCGCTTGGAACGTCGGCTGATTGGCGCGATTTTCCAGAATCCATTCTTTGGCGAATTGGCCGGTCTGGATTTCGTGCAGAATCTTCTTCATTTCGGCCTTGGTCTGCTCGGTGACGATTCGAGGACCACGAGTGTAATCGCCGAATTCAGCGGTATTCGACACGCTGTATCGCATGTAGTTCAGGCCGCCCTGATAGAACAGGTCGACGATCAGCTTCAATTCGTGCATGCACTCGAAGTAGGCCATTTCTGGCTGATATCCAGCTTCGACCAACACTTCGAAGGCTGCCTTGATCAGAGCGCTGACACCGCCGCAAAGGACAACTTGTTCGCCGAACAGGTCGGTCTCGGTTTCTTCGGCGATCGTCGTTTCGATAACGCCACCGCGAGTACCGCCGATCCCCTTCGCATAGGCCAAGGCCAATTGACGGCTCTTATCGGAAGCGCCGGGGCTCAAGGCGATCAGGCTTGGAACGCCGCCACCCTTTTCGTATTCGCTACGAACCAGATGGCCGGGGCCCTTGGGAGCCACTAGGGCACAGTCGACACCTTCCGGTGGAATGACTTGTCCAAAATGCAGATTGAAACCGTGCGAGCACATCAGCAGCGCACCTGGCTTCAGGTTTGGCTTGATGTCGTTGCGATAGGCATCGCCTTGAACTTCGTCTGGCAGCAGGATGTTGACGAGATCCGCTTGCTTGGTCGCTTCGGCCAGCGAGACGGGCTTGAAGCCGTGGCTGACAGCAAGATCATAGTTTTTGCTGCCCGGGCGCTGCCCGATGACGACGGTACAGCCGCTGTCTCGCAGGTTCTGGGCTTGAGCGTGCCCCTGGCTGCCGTAGCCCAGGATCGCGATCGTCTTGCCTTTGAGCAGTGACAGATCAGCATCGTCGTCGTAGTAAACCTTCGCGGCCATTGTGACTCTCAGATGTTAAAAGGAGTGGACAGGTCAATCTTGGGAAGTCACGGCTGGGCCTTCGAACTTCCTCAACAACGCATATCGGATCAGCCGTTGGCGACGGCTTCTTCATAGACTGGTGGCGGCTGCAAAGCCGATTCAATGGAGAGTGCAGTGGTTCGTGACAGCGCAACTCGACCGGTACGCACCATCTCGATGATCCCGAACGGCCCCATCAAATTGATGAATGCGCTCAATTTGCTTTCCGATCCCGAGATTTCGATGATGACGTGGCCTTCGCCGATGTCGACGACCTTGCCGCGGAAGATCTCGACCATCTCGCGGATTTCGCTGCGCGTGCTGCTTGAGGCGGTCACCTTGATCAGCATCAGGTCGCGTTCAACGATGTCCTGATTCTGGTAATCCACAACCTTGACGACTGTGATGATCTTTTCCAGTTGCTTACGAACCTGGTCCAGAACTTTGTCGTCGCCAGTGACAACGAAGGTAATTCGGCTGAAGGCCGGATCTTCGGTCTCTCCTACGGCCAAACTTTCGATGTTATAGGCGCGTGATGCGAGCATCCCAGAGATATGAGCCAGAACACCTGGCTGGTTCATCACCATCGCGGACAACACGTGCTTCATCGAACGAAAACTTTCCAGGCGATAGACGCTATTGAGACTTACTGGACAAAGGGTTACGGAAAATCCCGCAGGCGCTGTCAGACATCCTGATGGATCGACGCTCCAAGCCCCACGGCGAGGGTCGACAACGCTGGGGCTGGTTCACCGATTCCGTCCAGCCGAGCACAAGGTGACACATGGTATTCCGGGGGGCGATGAGACACAAGGATCACTTTTTCAAAGGTCT
>DASYEA010000156.1:0-3582 GCA_036499265.1 Schlesneria sp.
GCGATGTCGTTCACCGTTGGAAAATATTGTCGGGCGATATTCCCGTATAACTTGGTCATTCTCGAATGCAATCTGCGACGCGTCGCCACCAATGGCAAACAACATTCGGACAGGGTGACTGCCCACGGGGAAGTAGATGGCAGCATCAAACCGTCCTTCGTAGCGAGTGAACTCTACTTCCATGTCATATTCGCCGTCGATGATGGCCGGCAGAGGAAAACGCGCACCTTGCTCTGCCTTAAAGCTGATCCCTGCCTTCCCCGGTTTTTCCGACAAGTATTTATTCCACTCGATACCACGCGGTGCCCAATCAACACCCTCCGACCACTCCAGTAAATCGATCCATTCGCCGGGTTTGGTCTCGGTGATTTTTGTCTCTGCAGGTACCGGCATCGGGCTATCAGTTTTTGTCGCTGAGGCGGTCGCATTGACCGCACTTTTCGACGCGACTAGCGGCACATCCGCTTGAGGCGTCGTCGGAAACGGTCCCGAGAAGCTAGCCGCCAGTTCCTTGGCTACGTCGGGTTCCATGGGTCGCAGTTCCAGGTTCTTGAACTGGAAGACTGAATCCCAACTCGCGAGGGACAGATGAGTAAAGTCATCGTCACATTCGTTCGGGGGATAGGACGAGGGGCGTTGTGACAATCGACGAGCATCGCCATGCCAGCGAATCACTTCTTGGTCGCCACAGCTTACGATGATCGTGTCCGGTGTCACCTGACATTGTACTTTGACAAATTCACCTCGGGGCAACAGCGGTGCTTTGTGAACCCTGCGTGTGAAATTGGGCCCCTGAACGGCATCCCGTCCGTCCAGCAGTGCGATAGCCGAAATTGTGCCATGCACGCAGTCGATGACGACTTCGCATGGACGCCCCCCGACGATCAGACCAAAAATAAGTTCATCAATCCCATCCACCCGCATGACTTCGCCACTCAGCGTATATCTCTCTGGAACAGTCAACGGAATTCGCAGTCGAGCGACCGCGACCTTTGGCGAAGCCAAATTGCCATCAGTCAGGGTCCACTTTCCCAGTCGGCTATCTCGATCGACATCCAGCACTGGAATTATTTGCCCATCAGGCGAAGATGCAACGGAACTGAACCGATGAGGCGGCAGTGCGACCAGTTCCAGACGCTCGAAACGGAAACACTGGTGAAAACTTCCAATTGCAATCCGCCGCACGGGCGATCGCAATCCCCCAGTCACAGAAAATCGTTCTGGATTTCCGATCCAGTCCAAGACGGTGGCATCTGCTTTCGTCACCGTCAAGCGGTCTTGATGGACCACGAACTCCAACTCGTGCGAACCGTCCAGCGGGATAGTGGGACCGCCGCTGCGCATCTCGTCGTTCTGATTGTATCCTCGCAAATCCAGGTTGAAACCACTTGATGTGGATTCAAACCCATCAATCAAGACTTCGGCTTTCGACTTTTCAGTCGGCAAGTTCACGATCAACGATTCGTTATTGAAAGCGCCTCCGCCAAGGCGCGACAGACGCATTTTCAGCTTATAGTCCCCCGGAACATCCACTGGAAGCACCAATGCGTTGTTCTGGGAATCGCCCCGACACCGCAGTGCCGGTCCGTCACGTTCCCATGTTCCCATCGTGGAATCTCGTTGCACGTCAATCAGCGGCAGCAGATCAATCGGCTTTCCGATCACCAACTGTGGCACATTCGCAATTTGTGGTGCAGGCAGGGGCGGTCCAAGTTTGACGTTCTTGAACTTGAAGTGCCGCCCCGCTCCCAAAAACAGTCGACGATTGTCCGCGATTGCCCAATCGTCTGGCATACCGAGCCGTCGAGAATCCCCACGCCAGTCGAGCCGGGTGTGACCATCGACTTCGACCCGAATCCCAGCCTTCGTCACTGTGAACGCGAGCTGAATTGGCTTATCGGGAGTCAGCAATCCACCAGGCAGGCGGGTCTCGTTCGCTTCCCAACGGCGGCCATCGATCGTGTCCAAGCCGGCAGCCCCATTCGTAATGGTGAATTGAACCGGTCTTTTTTCTCGAATCAGACCGATAGCGAGCGAATCCCCAGGCAAATTGGGAGGCATCTCAACGGTCATGGACAATGTGTATTCCCTGGGAACAACCGTCGGAAGATAGACCTGGGCGTATCCATTCTCAGGACTTGATAGTGTTCCCTTGTTCAGACTCCAGATCCCACGAGCGACATCGCGATCCAGATCAAGCAACTCCAAAGCGTTGACTGTGCTTGCCAGCGACGAAGGCTGTGGAACGACCTTCTCCGGTTTTAACGGAGTCAAAGTCGCTTTCTCGAATACAAAACGGGCGGCCGCCGATCCAATGAGCGGACATTCTCGACAGCCGAATTCTTGATACGAAGGGAGATACAGCCGATCGGGATCTCCATGCCAGTCGACGAGCGTTTTACCATCCATGCTCGCGTGCAGATGGCCGGGATGCACGGTTAATACGATTGTCGCCGCATGGTCCGTGAATTTAGGACCTCGGCTGGTCGTACAATTATCGTTTGGCTCACGTCGATCAACATACAAACCCGAATATTTTGCTTCCCACCCGTCGATGACCAGTGACCCTTGTCGACCGGCCATCATAAAGGCCAGCAATAAAGTATCCTGTCCCTCCAGTCGCCGCACCTGGTACGTCAACTGATAGTCGTCGTATGACTGGACCGGCAAATAGAGTTCGCTTTTCTGGTTGCATATCAACGCGGTCCCAGTCTTTTCCCATGAACCCGAACGTGTATCGCGATCCAGGTCTACGGATTTCAGCAAATCGATCGGTTGCCCGGCGGGTTCCATAACTGAGCTTGAATCCGACCATGTTACCGACGGCAGATTAACTGGGGTTGTTGCTGGAACCGCAGGTTTCACCGTCTTTTCGACGCTTGAGTTCGTCGGCTCAGTCGACGTGACGTTTTCCGCGGTTGGCTGTTCGATGCGAGGCTTCCGGGATCCCATTGATAGAAATACGATGACTGCGCACACGGCGAGGCCCGCGCCAGCACCAATCAACACAATCGGTGGCAGGCCCGCTCCTTTTTTAGTCTTTGATTTTTTCCGTGCTCGCGGAAGACTTTCTATCGCTGCAAGATCCTCTTCTGAGAATGATAAACCCGGCTCGTTGGCCGCTGATGCGGCACTGCTTGCCGCATTAATCTGCTGACGCAACGTGGCGTCGTACGCTGTCTTCGTCGCGGGCTTCAGTAGGCACAGACGTGCGGTCGCCAGTTCATTCAGAATTCGGGCAGCATCCGTGGCATATTCACCAGACTGATATTGCCTGATGAATGTCATCTGTCTTTCGGCAGCCCCCTCGATGACATCTGGGTCACTCTCGAATACTTCCAGCCCTAGCAGGCGGTAGTGATTCGCAGGCAGATCCTTGGCGGAGATGCCGAGCCATTTTCGATAGGGATCGAACATTGTGTCAGGTCTCATTGGCGTAGACGAACTTCGCGTAACCGGTAGTACTTAATGACCGTGGCCAATAACGCTCGTATTGGATTTCAGGTTGGGTGCCACTGGTGGCAGCTTTGGGCCACCAGTGTCTTCGCGTCGCTGCAATCGCTTTGATTGGGTGACGAGCTT
>DASYEA010000157.1:0-2831 GCA_036499265.1 Schlesneria sp.
CAACCGAGCCCAATTTCGACTTTACTGTTGAGGCCAAGCAGATCACGCTGAACTTCCAGAACATCAACGCGGCCCGTGTGAACTTCTATGAGATGGATGTCGAACTGTTATTCAGCCGCAATCCATTCGTGCAGAAGTTCAGCGGTCAATTCAGCTCGATCAAGCCGAATCTCTCGGTCGAATCCAAGTTGGAACTCGCTGACGGCAAAACGCGAGGAACAACGTCCATCCCATTGCCAGAGTCACTTCACAACAAGAATGTCCTGGTTGAAATTGTCGCGGCCGGTCAGACCAAGGCGCAGGCCTACTACTCGAATTCTCTGGCCGTTCAGGTCATCGAAAACTACGGTCAAATCAAGGTGACCCATCAGGCGACAGGCAAGCCGATCGCCAAATCGTATGTGAAAGTCTACGCCCAAATGAACGACGGCAGCGCGAAGTTTTACAAAGACGGCTACACCGATATTCGCGGCCGTTTCGACTACGCCTCACTTAGTACAAGCGATCTCGAACGTGCCGGTAAGTTTTCGATCCTGGTCATCTCGGAAATGAATGGAGCCCTGGTGCGTGAAGCATCGCCTCCAAAGCAATGACCTCGAGGATTCAACCCTCCTCTGCATTGTGATGGCTGGAGAATTGCATGCGGAACCGCTTATTTCATAAGAGTTTCTGAAGAGTCCTTTAATCCACTGACCCATTGTGGCCAGATATTTACCATGCCGATGTCGAACTGCCCCAGCTTCGCCATAAATTCACAATCTCTTTATCGCCCCTTCGAACTGACTGACTATTCAGTCAACACGAACCGGACGGCATCGAGCGTCTGGACCGCTTTCCTAAAGTGATCAGCGGATTCTGTAGAAGTCTTGGTGTCAATCATCAAGTGCTCTGCATGACACGAGTTGTGATTGTTTTTCGGAGTTTGAGTGTATGTCGACGTCGAAACGTTCCAAGACCGGATTTACCCTGATTGAACTGTTGGTGGTGATTGCGATCATCGCCGTCTTGATTGCTCTGCTGTTGCCAGCCGTCCAGCAGGCGCGTGAAGCCGCTCGAAGAACTCAATGCAAGAATAACCTCAAGCAACTCGGGCTGGCCCTGCACAACTACCACGACGTTTACAGCAACTTCCCGTTTTTCGGCGGAGGGACAGGGAACCTCAGCAGTGGTGGCCAGCATACTCGCCTGAGCGGAATTGCGTGCCTCTTGCCCTTCGTTGATCAAACGGGCATCTATCAGGAAATTCAATCTCTTCCCGGAGACAACCCTCCGTACAACGCAAATCTGCCCTGGACGCGAGTGATTCCTGCACTGCAATGCCCGAGTGATGGAGGTCAACAGGATCCGAATAGCGCGTCGAGCACGCGCGGTAAGAAGAATTACATGTTCTGCGCCGGAGACAGTCACGCCGGTAACGGTTGCGCAAGACCGACGCATCCCGTTCCGACGCTGAGCCGAGGGTTGTTCGCGGCATTGACATGCTACGGAATCCGGGATGCGCAGGATGGAACCAGCAATACAATTGCTATGGCAGAAATGGTGGCTGCCAATTCAACGAACGGACCGGGGATCATTGCCAAAACCGTGTTGCCCGCTGGCAGTGCCAGCCCGGCCGCGTGTGCTGCGCTCTGGAATCCGACCACGAAGTCGTATCCGGGCGGTGCCTATACTAGTGAACCTGCTCGAGCCTATCGCTGGGCCGACGGGGCCGGTTCATTTACGGCCTTCTCCACTGCAACTCGACCGAATTCGGCCAGTTGTTTCAGCAACGGAGGAGGAACCTCGTATTGCGACGGGATCTACAGCGCTGAAAGTCGTCACCCCGGTGGGGTCCAGGTCTTGATGGCAGATGGAGCCGTGCGCTTCGTCAGCGAGAACATCGATGTCGGTAACCAGGCAGCGACATTGCCAGCCGTGTCGACATCCACCGCTAGTCCTTATGGCGTGTGGGGGGCGTTGGGGACGCGTACCAGCGGAGAAGTTGTCGGCGATTTCTAACCGACGGCATCCGATCCGATCATCGACAGATTCCAAATTTGTTTTGCCAGAAAGTTGAAGCAAGATGTATCGAGCGCAAGCTCAAGTGTTGTCAGTCATGCTCGTGGCATTAGTGATCACGGGGTGTGGAAGACAGAAAGATCGTTGGTTAGCCGCTCGGCCGGCAACCGCACCGGCGCGTGGAGAAGTGACGTTTCAAGGGAAACCTTTGGAAGGCGCGATTGTCGTATTCCAACCAACGGCTCCCGGTGGAATCGGTGCGTCTGCCGTCACCGACATTCAAGGGAAATTCGAACTCAAGACCTTCCCACCCGCTGCCGGAATTGTGCCCGGGCAGTATGCTGTTTCCGTTATGAAAACCGCGATGCCTTCGGAGGTCCCGGGGCACACGGATGATCCCTCGCCGATTCAGACCATCTCGCTGATTCCCGAGAAGTATGCCGTCCCAACTATGTCAGAATTGAGCGCCAACATTCCAGAGGATGGCACGGAGGATCTGGTCTTTCATCTCAAACCATGACCATCCACAACAGAGCCGGGTGGTTGTCTGGCGATCAAGGGCAACGAGACTTGGCGGTTCGGCAGGAGCGTTGCCCTCCGAAAAGTCGAGCACTCCGATTCGGTTATGGACCTCCTTAGGCCGCGTCAGATGCTAAAACTGAATCGGATGCGCCAAGTGTTCCATCAATCAATCGCAACCGCCGCGAAGCACGCTCCGCAGCAGCGGGGTCGTGCGTCACCATCACGATCGTACGACCGTCGCGAATGAATCCATCGAACATCGAGAGAATTGCTTCGCGGCTGTCGGGGTCGAGGTTGCCCGTCGGTTCGTC
>DASYEA010000158.1:0-4258 GCA_036499265.1 Schlesneria sp.
ACACGTTGTTGATGTCAGAGATTTTGATTGCCAGAATCGACACCGACTACGACATCCGCGGAGATTTCTTGAACGATGATCCCGGTTACATTTCATTTCAATTCATGACCACGAACACCCCGAATAGCAAATCGCCAGATATCAACAACAACTGTGGATCGAATCCGGATCCCACCAACATGCCTTGTGCTGGCGGCGGAAATCAGCAAGCGGCGGCCCGTAGCCGACATACTGGCGGCGTTCATGTGTTGATGGGGGACGGAGCCATCCGATTTGTCAGCAGCAATATCGACCTGAACACGTGGAGAGGCCTTGGAACGATGGATGGAGGCGAAACCATCGGCGAGTTTTAGAGCGCCATATTGAACAGCTAAAACGAGCAAAGCCTTATGTCCATCACAGACACAAGGCTTTGCTCATTATCGAATCTGTAAATCTACAGTTTTCGTTGATCGTTAAGCCGCAGGAGCCGCGTCGATCTTCAGGCAGGTTTGGATCTGACGAACCGCTTGTCGTAGACGCTGGCTGTTTTCGACGATGGCCAATCGCAGATAGCCTTCGCCCTCTTCACCGAAACCGCGGCCCGGGCTGACGGCGACGCCACCTTCCTGCAACAGCTTCATCGAGAAATCGATCGATCCCATCTGAGCCCACGGTTCTGGAATGCGAGCCCAGACGAACATGCCGGCCTTCGGCTTTTCGACGTTCCAGCCGATGCGGTTCAAGCCTTCAACCAGGGCATCGCGGCGGATCTGGTATTCCTTGGCGATCTCATCGACGGCCGGTTCGCAATTTCGCATCGCGATGATCGCTGCGATTTGGGCCGCCTGGAAGATCCCGTAGTCGTAGTAGCCCTTGATCGTCGCGAGGGCTCGCACCATTTCACGGTTGCCCGAGCAGAAGCCGATGCGCCAGCCTGCCATGCTGAAGCCTTTGCTCATCGTTGTCAGTTCGACACCAACATCAATGGCACCCTCAGACGCCAGGAAGCTGGGAGCCTGATAGCCGTCGAAGCAGATGTCCGCGTAAGCGAAATCGCTGATGACCAGGAACTTGTACTTCTTCGCCAGCGCGACCAGGTCGTCAAAAAACTTCTGCTCGATGCAGGTTCCCGACGGATTGTGGGGGAAGTTGGCGACAACGAGCTTTGGCTTGGGATACAGGTGTTCGCAGGTGTAGGCGACGTTCCGCAGGAATTCGGAAGGATCCCGCACGTCGAGGGCGATCACATTGCCGGAGGCGAGCATCACCGAATACGCATGAATCGGAAACGTGGGGGCGGGGACGATCGCGGTGTCGCCAGGACCCATCAGCGCCAGGCACATGTGACTGAATGCTTCTTTACTCCCCAGGCAGGCGATGACTTCATCGTCGCCGTTCAGCTTGACTCCGTATTTGCGGTCATAGCGTTTGGCCACTTCGCGACGCAAGCTGGCGATGCCGTTGGCGACGGAATAGCGGTGATTCTTGGGATCCAGGAGCGCTTCCGTCATCTTTTCAGTGATCTGGGCGTCCGGGGCATCGGTGGGATTGCCCATCCCCAGGTCGATCACGTCGACACCGGCAACTCGCTGCTGGTACTTCAGCTTGTTGATTTTGCCGAACAGATACGGTGGCAGACGCTTCAGGCGATCGGCAACTGAAATGGAAAATGGATTGTCGGAAAACGGGATTTCGGATTCGTTACGCATCAGCGTCTCTCGTTCGGTTCGTCCAAAGGGGTGGGGACTTTGCCTGATTCTATCGGCGTAATTCTATCAGACAGTGAATTCTGTCGAAAGTTCGGTCTGCTGGCGCTCTTCCCGTAGGACGGGTTTCCAACCCGTCGTTCTTCGCAGCGCCGTGAGTCGCGACGACAAAACTTGAGCGAAAGATCAAAGCGAAGGCGACGGGTTCAAAAACCATCGTACGAGGAAATCGGTCCATGTCGAAGCCTGTTAAACGCAGCACGGCGCGTTGCCGAAATTCAGCAACGCGCCGTGGGAGAGTTTCTGCGCCGGCGAACGTCGTGAGACATTCAAGCCGTTCGGTCACTATCAGTTGCGAGCAGCTCGCGGTGGGGCACCCGTCGTTGTTGTTGCTGGTCTGGCGGTACGGCCTTGGCCGGGTCCCGTGACAGGAACGGCATCGGCTGGAGTTGCCTGGCCGCTGACCGGGATCACCGTGCCGGGGCCGGTGGTCGTCTGCGCGATGTAGTTGTCGACGCGAGTCTGGTCTTTGATCTTCTTGAAGGTCTCGCCGACCGCCTGCTGGGTCTTGGATTCCTTCAACTCGTCGTACAGAGCATCGCGAACTTCTTCGATGTCGGTCACAACCGGGGTCGTGCGACCTTCGCACTTCAGAATGACATAGCGGCCCTGGCTGAGTTCGATCACGCCCGAGACATCGCCTTCCTTCAGGCCGAAGGCGGCTTTTTCCAGGTTTTCAGCACCGGTGTAGCGTGGAATCGGGGGAACCTGTCCACCCAAAGCGCGGCTGTTCGGGTCGATCGAATGGTCTTGAGCCAGCTTTTCGAAGTTTTCCGGATGCTTGCGAACCTGTTCCCAGACTTCGTTCGCACGTCGAAGATTGTCGAGCATGATCACGCGCGCTTTGACACGTTCGCCATAGTTGCGATCGAATGCTTTCTGGATATCGACTTCGGCGATGTCGACCGATTCGCCGGCCAGCTTCTTCAGAGCCAGCATCGGCCAGATCACGCTCGTGCGGTACTGCATCGGGCTGATCTGACGTTCGCTTTGCAGCATCTGCAGATACTGATTGACATCGAGCTTGAATCGAGCGGCAATGCGAGCGATTTCGGCCGAAACTTCTTGTTCGGTGACGGTGATATTCGCTGTTTCGCAGGCCTTCAGAATGATCGTGCGATGAATCATGTCGTCGAGGACTTCGCGGCCGTAGCGCGAGACGCATTCCTTGGCCAAGGCCTCGTAGCTGATCGTCTCATTGCCTACCTTGGCCATCGGACGGGGAGCCTGAGTGGCACCGCCGACACGGGCGGTTCCCGCGGTTCCATCGGCAGCCTGGCCAGTGGGAGCGCGGAAGTACTGCATCAGCAGGCCGCCGGCGACGACAGCCATGGCCGCACCACCAAAGATCCAAATGATTCGTCGTTTGGGCTTCGCGTTGTTCGCCGTGACTTGCGTCCCTGCAGTCATGATAGGTTCTCTCCCGCTCCGTATTTCCAAACATACCGCGACCATGCCGTCCACGATCGATGGGCGCCGGGGTTGTAGGAATCGGCAGAAATTGCGTCAAGATCAAGAACTGTTAAGCGAAGGACGCAGGTCCCCAGGTGAGCCGCGCTGCGTCAGTACGCGGACTTTTGGTGACTATTGAATACAAGCAGTCGCATCGCGCGGGTTTCGGCAATTCTGAGGCCCCATGGGAATCGGTCCTCGCTGCGTGACGCAGCGCGGCTCACTTGGAAGATACTTGGTACAAAAACGAAAAAGCCCCGCGAAGATTCGCGGGGCTTTTCCGTTTTGTGGTTCGATCAGTCGTCGTAGTCGACAACGATTCGACCGTTGTGAGTCACAACGTTGACGGCGTACTTGCCGTAGTCGTAGCGAGTCTTGTTGCCGTTGCGGGTCACGCAAACGTTGGGACAGCCGCAAGCAGGAACGCAGATTTCGACGTTCACGCACGGACGCACGGTGCAGCCGCAGCGATCACGTGGTGTGCAGGGATCAGGAACTTGAACGATGATCGGAACAGCACAGGGGGCGATGTTGCGAGTCGCACGGTACTTCACGCACGAAAACATCACGGGATTCGAAACCGAGACCACAGGCAACTGACCGACTGGCCCGCTGTACTGAACTTCGTTCGACAGTGGCGTTGGCGAGCCATTCAGCGGAGCTGGCATCGGCAGGTCCGGGGCGTATGGCTGAGACAACAGCGTCGAGCCACCCAGCGAAGGGGCTCCGAGCGTTGGGCCAGTCTGGGCTCCAAACCCGACTGAGGCGACCATGGCCAGACCAAGACTCAAACTGACACACAAACGATTCATTCCATCACTCCTTCTCTCGGATCGCGACTTTTATCTCCGTAATCAGCCGCCATCCAGAAACAAACTCCAAGAAGAGCTCCAGTGCCACGGCAACCAGAACGCTTCATCACAAGTCCATCTTACGATTCAGCGTCACTTGAAGTGGTCACAAAAATCGCAAAAAGTCTGTCAACCCCAAGTGGGGTGTCTCCGGTAGAAATAGTGGCTTACCACGACGCACACAAGGGTCAGCCCGCAAATTCTCTT
>DASYEA010000159.1:0-4486 GCA_036499265.1 Schlesneria sp.
AAGCACATGGTCACGCGTGGACTGGGCCATCGCTCGATACAACTGGTACCGCGCCTGCGGCCTGCTGGACGATTCGCCACCCCGACCCGGAGAGGTCGCCACTTACCAGCGGACGCCAGATCGACCGCCACCAAAGCCACATCTCAAGTGGTATCCGCTGAGGAAGCCTGACAATGAAGCTGCGACGACATATCAGCGGTCTGTCACTGCAACTCCCCCAGTACCACAGCGACGCTATTGCCAGCGAGTCGAACATGCTCGCGCCCGCGCGATGCTCGCTAAATACCAGGCTGAGAAAGAGGAAAAGGCGAAAGGAACCCGTTCTAAATGAGTGTGCGCGATTCTGCTTGCGAAGAAATCATTTCGGGTACCACTGGCGACGGCTTTGCGTTGCCAGTGTCTTGTCGATGTATCGCAGAGTAAACAAACCGTGGTGACGCTGAATATTCCATACGCTCACTACCCGATCAAAGCCTTTGCAGCAACGTGAAGACACTGGTGGCCCAAAGCGGCTACCAGTGGCACCCAACCTGAAATCCAAAACGAGCAGAATTGCGCACGGTCATTTAGCGGCAGCTTCGACCCGTCCAAGCACCCGCGTGACGATATCGGACGATTTACCCTTAAAGGTGAAGGAGAAACAGCGTCGGGTGGCGTTACGTCCGCATTCCGCTCCAACAACCAAGGGAATGCATCATCCTCGGCCCCCTCGCGCCCGAAACTGCGTCGGACGGACACCTTTGAGACGGGAACAGGCCACATCTGGGATGTCGATGGTCGACCGTGGGAGCTCACTCGTCAGCAGGTCAAAGACTGGGAAGCGATCACGAGCCGAGGTGCGTTGTCGGACGGGTTGAGCCGAGTCGTCCCTTCTTTTTGGACTTCGATCGAAGACTTCGAATCCGAAGTCCGCCGCCAGGCTAGGTCTTATCGAGATCAAATTCGACGTGTCGAAGGTTCCGCCGCTGATGCGAATCCGATCGACCTGGCAAAGCGTCACCGCGACCGAGCGCAAACAGCCCTGCAAAAGGACTTTACGAAGGCAGCGACCACCGTCGACAACGTGACGTTTCTGGCGAGTTTAGCTAAAGCTCCGTTGAAACTGGGAGTGAAAGCACTCACAACGACCGCGGAGCATCAAGCCGCAGCGGCCATCGGTGCGGAAGCGCGATCATTGGCAGCCTCACAAGCACGGTCGTCTATCGAGCCTTCAATCAGCGCGACGACAAGAATTGCGCAAGCCGACACCGCAAAGCTTGCAACTGCACTCGATCACCTGCCTTTACACAGCAGCCCACGTCGTACCTTGATCCCAAACGAGGTCGGCAGTGTCCCCGTCGTCGAATCTCATCGACCGCCGTTGCGACTCACGCATCAGCCTACATCTCTAACATTAGACGATGTACGCGCGCTCCCTCATCCAATGAAATGGAAAGCAGGAGAGGTGCATATACGAGAACTATCGGGTTCCACGGGTCAGCGTCATTTCACAGTCCCTAAGGGAGGGGATATTCACGGTAGCGGCGGGCGTTTTGTCGATGCACCGGTCGATCTTCCGAACGGCACTGTTCTCGCTGCTGAAGTGAAAACGTATGGAAGTTGGAGGGCCGTCAATGGAGTGGTGCAGAAGCAAACCGTGCCTCTGAGCGGCGTCATACGCGAACAAATTGTAAAAGACGTCTGGCTACGAAATAATCTGAACCACGATCCGCGATGGATCTTTTTGGATGCCTCGCCGTCACCTGATTTAAGAGACTTTCTGAGGCAGAATCGAATTGTCACTGTTATCCATGGCAAATAGGATTGCAAATGCGAAAATTAACTCCTGACGAACAAGAACTCTTGGACAACCGCAAGCGCAGCTTCGAGGCATTCCACGAGGAGCGGATGCCGGTGCTGGTCCATTTTATGGAAGTGCTCTCATTGCCAGAACCGGGCTTGGTACTGGTCCATGCCGAGCGGTACCTCCCGCCTCTCGATCAATGGCTGCAGCGACAAACGATAAATGACGAGCACCGAGCATGGCTAGGGGCGCGTGTGACATATTTCGTCGGCGAGTATTTCGCGCAGATGCTGAATGGTTACTGGCTGGTGAATGAATATCCCGACACACGGACGTTTGCCAGATACGTCATCGGAGGTTTCAGCAGGATCCCCAACTCTAATGCGATGCTGGATCCATTCTCAATAGCCGACGAATGCCTTGCTGAACCGCCGGGACGTTCTTTGACAAGGCTACTCGCCGAAGGAGAACAGCAGCTTATGAAGTCTTGAAGGATCGCAGTCATGTCGTAATTCGAACGATTTCGATCGCGATCCTTCAAAAGCCATTTTGGTTGGTTATGACATGCAGTGCTATCGTTTTGGGTTCGACGAGTCACTGAGGTTTGCACTGGTTGAGATCCGCGAGGAAGGCCCGATGACGCGGGGTGGCAATACCTCGCAGAGGCAGTTCAAGATTTTAAGATCTCTGATTGATGATCAGACCGTCATTGGGGATTGCACTCATTTCGTCGCAAAACCAGAGTTGAGCGCCGCATGTTGCCATAGGGACCCGAGCGTGTGATACTAATCGGTCCGGCTTGCGGCGAGGTGCTGCGGCGTGATTGGAAGGAACGGAACGCGTATGTCACGGACGGCGGTTGCTGCGGCAGGCATTGATGCTCTTTTGGCGGATCTTAACCCACAGCAGCGGGCGGCGGCCCAGCATGGCGAGGGGCCGTTATTGATTGTAGCCGGAGCGGGGACCGGGAAGACGACGACGCTGGCTCATCGCGTGGCCAGCCTAGTTGCCGGCGGTGTTGATCCGGGTCGCATTCTGCTGCTGACGTTTACTCGTCGTTCGGCGGCCGAGATGCTTCGTCGAGTCGATGCTCTACTGGTGCGTTGGCGAAAGTTGGCGGGCAATGGGTTGTTCATTTCTCCGTCGGCTTCGCGCGAAGTCTGGGGCGGGACGTTTCATTCGGTCGCCTCGCGATTGCTGAAGCAGCATGGGGCGCTGATCGGACTGGAGCCCGACTTCACGATCCTGGATCGCAGCGATGCCGAAGACCTGCTGAACGTGATTCGGGCTGAGCTGGAACTCTCCAAGGCCGACAAGCGGTTCCCGTTGAAGGGGACCTGCCTGGATGTGTACAGCCGCGTCGTCAACACGCAGCAGCCGTTGGAGCTGGTGCTGAAAGAATCGTTTCCGTGGGTGGTCGATCAACTGGATGGGCTGAAGAAACTGTTCGCCGCCTACACCGAACGGAAAGAGCAGCAGCAGACGCTGGATTACGACGATCTGTTGTTGTTCTGGCATCACTTGATGACCGAGCCTTCCGTCGGCGGCATCGTGCGGCAGAAGTTTGATTGCGTGCTGGTCGATGAGTACCAGGACACGAACACGCTGCAGGCCGAGATCGTCAAAGGGCTGTCTCCCGAAGGGAAGGGGCTGACGGCGGTGGGCGATGACGCTCAATCGATCTACTCATTCCGCGCCGCGACGGTCCGCAACATTCTTGACTTCCCCACGATGTTCCCCGGCACGACAGTGCAACCGCTGGAGCAGAACTACCGCAGCACGCAACCGATCCTGGAAGCGACCAATCGCGTGATCGCGATGGCGGCGGAAGGGCATCGCAAGACGCTCTGGTCGACTCGACTGGAGGGGAACCGGCCGCAACTGGTGTCGTGCCTGGATGAGACCGAGCAGACCGACGCGGTGATTGAACGGATCATTGCTCACCGTGAAAGCGGGATCGAGCTGAAGAAGCAAGCAGTTCTGTTCCGGGCGAGTCATCACAGCTTGTCGCTGGAACTGGAACTGTCGCGGCGGAACATTCCGTTCCATAAGTTTGGCGGCCTGAAGTTCGTCGAAGCGGCCCATGTGAAGGATATGCTGGCGTTCCTGCGACTGGCCGAAAACCCGCGCGATTCCGTGTCGGCCCTGCGAATCCTGCTGCTGTTGCCCGGCATCGGTCCGAAGAAGGCGACGCAACTGGTCGAGCAGCTGGTCACGAACAAGGGTGACTTCAGTGCGTGGAGCAGCTTCAAGCCGCCTGAAGCGACGGCGACTCACTGGCCGCTGTTCATGGCGCTGCTGAAGGCCTTGTCGGGCCGACATGGATCACCGCTGACGTTGCAGGTCGAGATCCACTACGCCCGCACCTTCTACACGCCGCTGCTCGAACAGAAGTTCGACGATGCGTTCACGCGGCAGCGGGACCTCGAGCAACTCGAACAGATAGCGGCTCGATTCGAATCGCGTTCGCAGTTTTTGAACGACATGACGCTGGATCCGCCGAGTTCCACTCAGGACTTCGCGGCCGATCCGCTGCTTGACGATGACTATCTGATCCTCAGCACGATGCATTCGGCGAAGGGCTTGGAATGGGAGTCGGTGTACATTCTGCACGCCGCCGACGGCAACATTCCCGCTGACCTGGCCACGTCGTCAACCGCCGAGATCGAAGAAGAACGCCGCCTGTTCTATGTGGGGCTGACA
>DASYEA010000160.1:0-4016 GCA_036499265.1 Schlesneria sp.
TGTCGATGGAGTGCTGATCGATTCGTATCAGTCTCACTTCCAAAGCTGGCGGGAACTGGCATCAGAGATCGGCCGCACTTATTCCGAAGCCGAATTTGTCAAAGGCTTCGGCCGCACATCGCGCGAGAATATTCTGGAGCAGTGGACCGATCGCCAGTGGACACCTGAAGAAGTCCGGCAACTCGATGATCGCAAGGAATGGCTGTATCGAGAAATCATCCGCGAGAACTTTCCCGCAATGCCCGGCGCTGAGGACTTGATCCATGCTCTTCACGACGCGGGAATTGCTATGGCCGTTGGTTCTTCCGGGCCACCTGAAAATGTGGACCTGGTGATGGAAAAGCTCGCTGTGTCCGAGATCATGCAATGCCGAGTGACCGCTCGTCAGGTGACGCGGGGGAAGCCGGACCCACAGGTCTTTCAACTTGCCGCCAAGGGTCTGGGATTGTCCGTGGCTTCGTGTTGCGTCATTGAAGATGCCCCTGTCGGAATCCAGGCGGCTCATTCGGCAGGAATGATCTGCATCGGACTCGCCAGCACCGGTCGGACTCGTTCGGAATTGGCATCGGCCGAATGCGTTGTTGACTCACTCGATGAATTGACTCCGCAACGAATCAGCGATCTGATTCGCCAAGGACTTCGTTAGAAGATTGTTCAGGAGTTTCCACTGTGTCGATCATAGCCCCCGTCACTGCATCCAATGTTGGTAGTATCCCCAGCAGCACTCCGAATCCCGAATCGGCCACGATCTCGATCTTTGGAGCATCAGGCGACTTGACCGCCCGCAAGCTGTTGCCAGCTCTATTCGATCTTTGGAGCGACGGCTACCTGACCGATGAGGCGCCGATTGTGGGGGTTGCTCGCCGCGAGAAATCGGACGAGAGTTTTCGCAATGAGATTTACGAGGCGATCAACGGTAATGTTCGCGCCGGCCAAGTCTCTCAAGAGAAATGGGGACAATTCGCGAAGCGCCTGTACTACCGGCAACTGGATATCGCTTCGCCTGATGGCTATCCAGCATTTCGTCAACAACTTGAGGAAATTGAAAGACAACAAGGGACCGAGCACAACCGTGTATTCTACATGGCCACCTCGCCCGATCTGTTTCTACCCGCGGTCGAGAACCTTGGCTCAGGGGGATTGATTCCCGATCGCGACGCCGCTCACACAATGCGCGTGGTCTTCGAAAAGCCATTTGGACGCGACCTGACTTCCGCACAGGAACTCAGCGGCAACCTGCGACGCCTGCTGCGTGAAGAGCAGATCTACCGCATTGACCACTACCTGGGAAAAGAAACAGTACAGAACATCCTACTGTTTCGATTCGGCAATTCCATTTTCGAACCTCTGCTGAATCGCAATCACGTCGATCACGTGCAGATCACGGTGGCCGAATCGCAAGGTTTGGAACGCGGCCGGGGTGGATACTACGATCACTCAGGAGCGTTACGCGATGTGCTTCAGAACCACGTGCTGCAATTGCTGTCCTTGATCGCTATGGAACCCCCTGCTCAGTTCAACGCACGGGATCTGCATGACGAGAAGTTGAAAGTGCTGAAAGCACTCGCCCCAGGCAACAAAGGAGATATCTCGTCCTGGGCAATCCCCGGTCAGTATTCGGCAGGCCTGGTTGATGGCCATGCGGCGATCAGTTATTTGAGCGAAGAGCGAATCCCGGCTGATTCTCGTACTGAAACTTATGTCGCCATGAAGGTACTGGTCGACAACTGGCGCTGGGCGGGGGTGCCGTTCTACCTGCGTACAGGCAAGCGATTGCCGTCGCGCGTGTCGGAAATCGCCATTCAATTCAAGCAACCTCCGCTCAATCTATTCAACACCGTGGAATGTGAAGGCGATGTCTGTGAACTTGTTGGAAACCGCCCGAACAAGCTGGTGTTTCGTATTCAACCCAGTGAATCGATCAAGTTGTCATTCTCGACAAAGCGGCCCGGCATGCAGTACCAGATCCATCCTGTGACGATGGATTTCAATTACAAAGAGGCCTTCCACCAGGCTTTGCCTGAGGCCTACGAGCGACTCTTGCTCGATGTGCTGCGCGGGGACTCGACGCTGTTCATGCGTAGCGACGAACTCGAAGCGGCCTGGCAGTTCGTGACGCCGGTCCTGGAATATTGGGAAAACAAGAAGGTTACGCCAGAACCCTATCGGGCGGGAACCTGGGGACCGCGGGTCGCCGACACGATGATGATCTCGGACGGTCGTGCCTGGCGAACCCCACTGACGTGATCGAGCTGGCTACTTGGAAGAAATCTCCAGGATCAGCGGGTGATCGCTGAGCGTCAGTTTCAGCGAGTCGACAGCGACGTGTTTCGCGGTCACGTCGGTGCCAACGGTCGGGTTATAGATATTGACCTTGGCGAGCTTGCTTGCGAACTGAACCGTGACTTCATCCGAGCCCTTCAGTCGTTCATTCCAAATCACCAGTTGGAATGTTCCGTTACTCTTTTGCAGCAGTAGATCGTGGACTGTGCCGGGTTGCCGAGTGATCAAGTAGCTAAGTTCACATGGTTTGGCGGCTGAGCCTTGATCGGCCAGGATCGTGGTCAGGTTGTGGAGGTAGACGGCGGCCTTGCGCGGGGCATAATCGAGTTTGAAAAAGCCGAAGGACTGGTTGCCTGCTTCGTCGGCGCGGTCTCGCAACAGGTAGACCGAGGTATGACTCCAGCCTCGCTTGAACTGAGCAAGATACAGGCTAAGCAGGTTGAGAGCTTGGATTTCTTCGGTGACGGCACCGTCAATCGTGCAGCCGGTTTCGGTCGTGACTCGGGGAAGTGTCAGCAGGTCGGTTTCGGAGTAGCCACGGAAGTGTTTGGCCCAGGTGCTGCCGTAGTTGCCGAACAGGCCATCCACTTTACAGGCCGACGTGGGGTCGGCGGCGTTCCAGGTCTTGTTGTCGGACAAGCCGGGTGAGCCTGGATGGTAGATGTAGTTGTGGACATTGGCAAAGTCGGCATACCTGGTTCCCGCGGGAAGTTTGGTCTCGGCGTCGGGGGGAATAGTCAAGAACTGCAGGCCGACGTTATCGGTCTGTCCTCCCTGTTCACTGACCGACCAGACGGGAAATTTCTTCAGTAGCGGATCGGATTTAACAGCGGCGTACATGTCTCGCTGAAGTTTCGCAACGGCGACCCATGAGGGAGCTCGGCCGCCTCCCGCTTCGCCCTGGTAGGTGACACCCCAGTTATTCGGTTCGTTGTTCCCTTCAAATGCGAGCAATGCGTCGACTTCGGCAAGCGGCTTGGCGGTGTCGATCAATTTCTTGATATCGCTGCCGCCGCTGACCAAACCCCAACTGAACTTCACTCCCGTTTGCTTGTGCAGATCAAGGTACGTCTGCAGCGTGGTCGGACCATCAGTCGTCAGGCCTTCGATTCCACCGCGAACCCAGCGAAAGCCGCAGTACTTCACCATCTCGACTGTTTTCGGCAGCGGTTGGCCGCGATCGGGGAAGGTGCTGCAGATGCCAATGCTGTTTAGAAAGGAGGATGTCGGCTGAGCGACCACTGGCGTCGGTTCGTTGCTGGCTGTGGTCAGGGCGATCTTGCTGAAGAGTTGCTCGTCGAAGTTCTGAGTTCCAAGCAGCACCAGATTCTGGAAAGAAGTGGTTGTGGTGTCGGTAAAGTGGACTGTTCCGCCGGATCCCTTGTTCCAGTCCTTGCTGGTGATTGTCCAAGCTCCATTGGCATCACGCGTGATCTCGACGTGACTCAAGCCACCGCCGTCATGAACGGCAGCATGGCTGACATCGATCTCAGTGGCAGCCCAATTCATGTCTTTGGGAGCAGCCCCGTTGGTCGCAGTGCTCCACTGCACGGCCCAATTGGCCTTGGTGCGATGAAACTTAAAGGCGTAGCCATTTCCT
Organism: Schlesneria sp.; assembly: GCA_036499265.1. GTDB lineage: Bacteria > Planctomycetota > Planctomycetia > Planctomycetales > Planctomycetaceae > Schlesneria. The sequence goes on from DASYEA010000160.1 coordinate 3,884, forward strand.
TTTGCATCCAGCAGCAGGAACGAAATCGAGTCGGATCCTTGGGCGACATCACCCCAACCCCAGCCGCAATCGAGTGACAAGTTCAGCTTGTCGGGGTTTTGGATTTCATCAAATGACTTGGTCAATGAGCCGG
>DASYEA010000161.1:0-2154 GCA_036499265.1 Schlesneria sp.
GGCCAAGTTTTATCTGCCGTCAACGGGCCGTATTTTGATCGATGGTCAGGATCTGAACCGGCTGCAAACAAAATCCCTGCACACCCAATTCGGGCTGGTTCTGCAGCAGAATTTCTTGTTCATGGGGACCGTGGCGGACAATATCCGTTTCGCCAAACCTGGCGCAACGATGGAAGATCTGCAGCGAGTTTGTCGGCGACTCGACTGCCTCGACTTAATGGAATCGTTGCCCCAAGGTTTTGATACCCTCGTCGGCGAACGAGGTGGCCAGTTGTCACAAGGCGAGCGGCAGATGGTCTGTTTTGCTCGCGCGCTGCTGGCTGATCCCCGCCTGTTGATCTTGGACGAAGCCACCAGCAGCATTGATCCGCAGACCGAGGTTCGCCTGCAACGTGCTCTAAACGTCCTCTTGTCTGGACGTACCAGTTTTGTGGTCGCACATCGGCTCAGCACGATCCGACATGCCGATCAAGTGCTGGTCCTCGATCACGGACACCTGATTGAACGCGGGACGCACTCGGAACTGGTAGCTGCTGCCGGAGCATACTCAAAGTTGTACGAACGTTTTGCGAAAGCAGGCTGATCCGCAACGTGATCGGTCTGCCATCTCATTCAGGCACCGACAGCACATCGGCTTCCGCCTGCTTTGCTTGCTGAGCGGCGGTGTTCAGTCTCTGCTGATAGCGAGAGCGGACTTCCTGCAATTGATTGCAGAGCAGTTCAAGAGACGATCGGCCGCTCATCAAGGCCTGCTCCTGATCTTCCCGTTGTCGCAGGTAGCGGGCCAGGATCGTGTTCCGATCGACATTGGGAATCTTCTCGCGAGGGCGGAATTTGAACTTCTTCTGGATGGCCAATTTCCAATCGAGCAACGCCGACCTGGCAATCTGGCTGAGCCCGTTGATATTCGCCAGCCGGATCTCATTCAGGTCGTAGGCAGTCTCAATTCCAAAAGATTCCAAAGTCGATTTCTGCCAGTCGTTCACAAATGCGATCGTCGTCGAACGAATGAGATGGGATTGCAGGTACGCATCCAACTGACGGCGTTCCCGTTGCATATTGAGAGCATCAAGGTCAGCCTGGTATCGCGGACGCAATCCCTCGATTTCCGCCTTCGTCAGATCCAGGCGATGAAACTCTTGCTCGACGACCAACCGTAGCGAATCCAGTTCTTTTGCCCCTTCGGACTCCAGCACACGCAGGCGGGCGATCGATTCCTTCAGCCGCTTCTCGCGGCGATCGATTTCAGGTTGCAGCCCATAGTAGCGATTCAAGACGAACCTCCAGACTCCAAATCCCATCGACAACACCGAGGCAATGTACAGCAGCGGTGGAATCCACCAACACACGGCGAGCAATGCCAGCATTCCGAGGAAACAGCGTCCCAACAAAAGGGCGAACGACTGGTTCTGTTCGATCTCAGCAGGAATCGGATTCGCCGTGACGTGCAGGTTTTGAAACGAGACTTTCTGCAATACACAGTCGATTGCCGCTTGCCGCAGGTCCAGCAGCGGTTTCCAGAGTTGATCAAGTCTGGCGTTCAGTTCTCCCTCGCGCCGATCAACGAGATGAGCCGTGACGGACGCGAACAGGTTTGGTGCCCCTTCTCGTTCCAGAGCACACCACGGACAAGTTCCCAGATAGTTGGGATACTTGTGGCCGAGATCGGCGCCACAAGGTTTAAGCTGCAACTTCAGGTCACGGAGTGCAGCATGCCATTCGGTCGCTGTCGGCCGCGCATCGGGAAGCTCACTTCCCTTGATGAAGGCCCGTTCGAAGAGGTCCGCGAGCGCTGGCATGACGGCCGGAACCAGCAGTGTTTGCGGCGGAGGCAGCATCTTTGTATTTACATGATGGCTGTACGCGTAGCGAAACTGCTCAATCGCTTTCTCGAGCGGTGGCGGCTCCCCCACTCCTGTGAAGCGGCCAGCAAACGGATGCCGACCCATACAGAGCAGATGAAAAATCAGAATCGCCAAACCGAACAGATCGTGATTCGTCGTTCTGACGGTCCCGTGAAAGGATTGCCCCTGCAATTCGGGCGGCGTGAAATGCGCCACCCCCACTTCGCACGGATAGATTCGACCGTTGGCCGACACCTGGAATGAATCACAGTCAATTAGCATGACTGTTCCCCGAGCCGAAACCAGCACA
>DASYEA010000162.1:0-2316 GCA_036499265.1 Schlesneria sp.
GTCGTCAAGGCGACCTGATCTACGATCGGTCCGCGCGCCACGTTGATCAGGAACGCGGTCGGTTTCATCCGCGCCAATTGTGCCGCATTCAGTAAATGGTGCGTTTCGGGTGTCAGAGCGCAACAGACGATGACGAAGTCCGACTGCTCCAGTAGCGACTCCAACTCCATCAACTCAACGCCGGACTGCTTCGCTGCATCGGGCGAGACGAATGGGTCAAACGCAACGTGTCGCATCTCTAGTGGGGCAACCACGCGCAGGATCTCGCGGCCGATGTTTCCCAAGCCGATCAAGCCCAGCGTACGACCGGTCAAGCCGATTCCCATGTGGTTCAGCTTTTCGCTCCAGCGCCCCTCGCGAATCAGTCGGTCTTTGACCAGCAATCGGTGAGACAGTGCCAGCAACAAGCTCAATGCGGACACGGCGACAGGCCTCCTGACGCCCGATGGGGTAATCGTCAGCAACACGTCGTGTTTTGTGCAGGCATCGACATCCACATTGTCGTATCCCACCCCGAATCGCGCGATGATTGCTAATCGCTGAGCGCCCGCAGTGGTCGCGGCCGTCACTTTCGGAGCCAGCACCAGCAATGCATCGAAGTCGTTCGCGACTGAAGGCGGCAGTTCCGAGCCAAAGTCCGGAAGAAATTCTGCTTGGATGCGGGGATCGCGTTGCAGTTCTTCGAGACCAATATCCCCAAACCCCAACTCGCCTTGAGCGTTCAGAAAGTCGCGCGTGATGCCGACACGGATTGGGGTCATGGAGTAACTCGTCAATGGGGATCTGATTTGAGATCGCACTGAAATACAGGACCACGCCACGAATCTCCACTGCCGCCACGAGTCAAAAAAAACTTTGGAGTGCTTGACGAACAATTGCCGACAAAATATCTTATTGGTTATATAACCTACAGGTGATTAATGGAGCTCAACCGACTCGACGCTGTTTTCGCCGCTCTCGCCGATCCGACTCGGCGAGCCATCCTCGCTCGCTTAGCCTCCGGGGAAGCGGGGGTGATGGAACTGGCTAAACCGTTTGCAATGACTCAGCCCGCTATCTCCAAACATCTAAGGGTGTTAGAGCGAGCGGGCTTGATCTCACGCGGCAGGGATGCTCAGCGCCGACCGTGTCGGATTGAAGCCCACCCACTCGCCGAAGCCAACGAATGGCTGGAACGCTACCGCCAATTCTGGGAAGGCAGCTTTCAGCGTCTCGACTCGCTCCTCGACGAATTGCAGTCTTCACCGCCAAATCCTGACCAGACCTCTGAAAAGGACTCGCAGACATGAAAAACACAGGCACCTTGAAGATCACGACTCCAAACGACAACGAAATCGTGATGACGCGAGTGTTCAATGCGCCGCAAAAACTGGTGTTCGACGCGTTCACCAAGCCGGAACTGATGAAGCGCTGGTTCGGGCCGCACGGCTGGTCACTGGATGTGTGCGAGATCGACCTGAAGGTGGGAGGCGGATTTCGGTTCGTTCTGGTGGGGCCCGATGGCGTGCGTATGGGAATGAGAGGCGTCTACCGCGAAATCAACGCACCGAACGGCTCGGTACATACCGAGTCGTTTGACGATTACCCTGGCGAATCGACTGTCACGTCGGTCTTTACTGAGGCCGAGGGCAAGACGACGCTGACCGCGACTGTCAGCTATCCCTCCAAAGAGATTCGCGACCTGGTGATTCAGTCCGGAATGGAGCACGGTGCCGCCGAAAGCTACGACAAGCTGGCCTCGCTGTTGTCGGAAGTTTGATCAATGATCGTACAATGACGCGATCACGGTTCGTGGTCGTGTCATATCATTGGTGAGCAGCGCTGCATCAGCACGCGGACCCTGCGCGGCAATCAGCTTGCGTTTGTAATTAGCCGCCTCGCCCAAGTTTTCTAGCCCTGATTTTTATTTATCGCAACCTGGCCATCTGGTCCGCGTGCTGACGCAGCGCGGCTCACCTAAGACTTGGAACTCGTGACGGCAATCGCCATCAGACACCGGTTCATTTCACTCGGCGCTTGTTGAAGTCTGCGTGGCATGGAATACTCTTTGGCTCGCTGTTGATGATCTCACGCTGATGCCTCGGAGAATTCTGTGCTCGCTGAAGAATTGCGTTTGCAGCAGTCGTATCAACGTCAAGCCAACTGGCACCGCTGGGGACCGTATCTTTCCGAACGGCAATGGGGAACGGTTCGCGAAGACTACTCGGCGAACGGCGATTCCTGGCATTATTTTCCACATGATCAAGCTCGCAGTCGTGCCTATCGCTGGGGCGAGGACGGGTTGCTCGGGATCTGCGACCGTGAGTGCCGCCTCTG
>DASYEA010000163.1:0-2886 GCA_036499265.1 Schlesneria sp.
TTGGTCTCACGCCCTGCATCACACGCCGACAAAACTTCACGACGAAACTCTTTCGAATAGGCTTGCACGGTATCCTCCTGAGACCGTCACTTTACTATCCTACGCAGCTTCGCGCTACTCTAAACTGAAATGCGCTCTAGGGTCGCGAGATCTTTGATTCGTCCGGCAAAGTTCAGGCCGCATCTTGATTGGTGCGGTCTATTCTTCTTGCTCGGACAGTGAACCAATAGATCCATAGCAAAATGATGGCTTGGAGCGGAGCCCGCATCAGCAGATATGCCGGGCCCCAAGTGTGGCCACCCATCCCAACTTTATTCAATGCTGCGTAGATGTTGACGGGAAAGAACAACACCAACAGGCCGATCGCGATCCAACCTGTAGTTCGTCTTGATTTCGGCACGAAGAAGCCGGTAGCGATAGCGAACTCGAGCAGGCCTGAGGCGTAAACGAGCAACATTCGATACGGCACCCAAGGCGGTAGCATCTGCGACATCGACTGGGTCTCGACGAAATGTCCCACACCGGTGAAGACAAACAAGAGGCCCGCGCCAACAGAGGCGGCGTTGCGACCGTCGATCGGTTGCTTCGTGAGCGATGCATACGCCCGGACTATCAGATACGGTGCCGTCATAAGCACGAGCAGGATCAGTGGCGTTGTCATGGTCTATGCGATTTCGTCAACAGGCATCAAGTCGCTACGACAAGCCCAGGCGCGCCAGCCAGATTTCCGCCGTAGTCAGATCGTTCATCAAGAGATCAGGTCGGTGCGGTGCCAGATCGTCGGAGGAGTAGATCCCTGTTGAGACGGCCAGGACCTTGGCTCCGATTGCTCGCGCGCATTGGATATCGGCCGGAGTATCGCCCACGATCCAGACGTGTTCTGGTGCAACTTGCGGCAGGTGACCCTGCACCGTGATATAGGCCTCGCGAGCGACATCATCGCGGTGGATGTGAGCATCTCCGTATCCGCCCATCTTGAAATGATGGTGCAAACCAAAGTGCTGCAGCTTAAGGCGAGCCCCTTCGGCGAAATTCCCAGTCAACAGGCCCAGGAAAACGTCATCATGGCGACTCAGGCGTTCGATGAGTGGTATGACTCCTGGCAGGATGCTGCCGGGCTTCGTTTTCAGTGAATCGGGAAGCAGCGACAGATAGGTTTGCAAGTAGCGAGACCAGTTGTCATCCGTGGCTGGAATGGAGTAATACTCGAACAGATCGCGACCGATCGCACGATCGGTTCGACCCGCGGCATGAATCCCAACGACAGGTCGAGTGTGACCGAACAGTTGAACGACTGCCTGCTCCATCGCCGACTGTCCTGCCCCGCCAGCGTCGACCAGCGTTCCATCAATATCAAACAGCAAAACGTGCATTCAGTGCGTTTCCTCAGCAAACTTGAAATCGATTCAATCGATTGAAGGATCATCGAATCTCGCGAATAGACATCGTAACATTTGCACCTCACCTTCGACAGATGATCAGTCTCGCAGGAGTTTCAGCCAACAATGAGTCGCACAAGGTTTGCAATTCTCGGTTGTGGTCGGATGGGGCGGCATCACGCACAGAAGGTGATCGAAGACGGCCGCGGAGAGATTGTGGCACTGTACGATGCACAACCCGCTGCAACCGAATCGCTGCGTAACGAGTATTGCCCAACTGCGCGCGTCGCGGACAGTCTCGAATCGCTTGTGGCATTTGACGGGATCGATGCTGCAATCATCTGCACTCCCACGGCAGAACATCATCGCCAGGCGACGGCCTGTTTGGACCGTGGATGGCATCTCCTTTGTGAAAAGCCGTTGGCCGCGAATCGAGCCGAAATTTTGGATCTGATTGCTCGAGCAGATGTGGCTCAGAAAGCAGGCCGGGTGTTCTCGCTGGGGTATCAACGACGACACACAGCGCTCTATCGTACGATTCGCCGCGAAGTGCGATCGGGGCAATGGGGGGCGGTCCGAGCGATCGTGTCACACAACGTCGAGAACTGGCAGCAAACGATTGCCGGAACTTGGCGGGACAATCCCCAGCAAAATCCTGGCGGCTATCTCACAGACGCAGGCAGTCACAAGTTGGACTCGATCTTCTACATCACAGGCTTGAAGCCTCGCGAAGTATTCGCTCGGTGTCAGAATTGGGGCAGTCAGGTCGAGATCGTGACGAGCGTTTCAGCACTGCTGAGTGACGATGTCACCGCTACAATCGACTTTGTCGGGCACGCGCAATATCTCGGTGAAGACCTGACTATTCACTGTGAACGAGCTGACTTGATGATTCGACATGGCGAACTCTGGATCGCTCGCGATGGTCGCATGGAGCGACTACCGGTCGATGAACCCGAATCGACGCCTGTGAGCAGCTTTTTGGATTCGGTCCTGTCAGGTGCTGAAGAGATCTCGCCACCTTCGGCCGCGCTGCCGGTGTACGACTTGACCCAGGCGGTTTTGAAGTCGGGGCGGGTGGGGGCGTCCGTGCCAATCGAGTCCTGATCTTTGATATGGTTCGGCCACAACAGCGATTGGTCCTGCCACCGAACTTTTCCGGCTGTTCGCTGTCTCAAACCTCAGTGGATAGATCTGTGGTGTTTGGACGGAGTTCAATCATGAGAAAATTGGCTAGCATTCAAACTGTCTTACTGACGGAGCCGATTCCAAACGCCGATGCCATTGAACGGGTCAAGATCCTCGGCTGGTGGGTTGTTTGCAAGAAGGGGGAATACCGCCCCGGTGATCGTGTCGTGTACTGCGAAATCGATTCGCTGCTACCGGAGCGACCCGAATTTGAATTCCTGCGTGCCAGCAGCTTCAAAGCGGCTGTCGTGGATGGGGATGTCACGATTCAACGAGCGGGGTTTCGTATCAAGACAGTCAAGTTGCGCGGACAGGTATC
>DASYEA010000164.1:0-9269 GCA_036499265.1 Schlesneria sp.
GACCTTGGCAACAATGAAGATGAGCGACCAACGGGAGCGGCAATCCGAATCCGAGCGGCAGCTCGAACCGGGTCAAGGGCCGGGCCCTTGTTAGGGGTTGAAGTAGCCGTTCTTGTCGAGGTAGGCGATGACTTCAGTGGCCAGTACTTCGACTTCCTGATGGTTGGAATCGAGGACCAGTTCTGGTTTTTCGGGGGCTTCGTAGGGAGCTGTGATGCCGGTGAAATTTGGCAGGTTTTCCGCTCGTGCCTTCTTGTAGAGACCCTTGGGATCGCGCTTTTCGCAGGTTTCCAATGAGGCTTCGACGTAGATTTCGATGAATTCGCCGGGCGGTAGGAGGTCGCGGACCAGTTGACGATCTGCGCGGTAGGGCGAGATAAAGGCGGCCAGGGTGATGTTGCCCGCCGCAGCGAACAGCTTGGCCACTTCTCCAACTCGGCGAACGTTCTCGGTCCGGTCTTCGGGCGTGAAGCCAAGGTTTTTATTCAGACCCAGGCGGATGTTGTCGCCATCCAGCAGAAAGCTGTGCTTGCCCGCCTGATACAGCTTGAGTTCGACGGCATTCGCGATCGTGCTCTTGCCGCATCCTGATAATCCAGTGAACCACAGGACGGCCCCTTTGTGTCCCTTCAATCGGAAGCGATCGTCTTTTGACACTTGATGGGTGTGCCAGGTGACGTTGGTGGCCTTCTGCTCGGTCATGAAGTAAGCAACTCCTTCGAATTCACCCGAGATTCCTCGGCATATTCGATTCGATACGCAGGATCAGATGGGTTGAAGTGTAGGTGCACTGGGAGGTTGTGGGAAGTGACCAGGATTTTGGAGTGAAACACGGCTGATTTCAGGCCAGCGCAATGGCGATGCCTTGGCTGCGTGAATATACTTCCAGTCCAGTAAGTTTACCGCCCAAGTATGGGCTGAGAGAGATCATGGCTGCGAATCCGTCGATGCAACCCCTGCAAGATGTTCATGTTCGAGAGACAGTTGCTCTGGTTTCACCTCGCTACCTGAAGCAGGAAGAGAACGTTACCGATGCTGCCGTGCGAACGGTTATTGAAACGCGCGAAGCGATCAAGAAGATTATCACCGGCGAAGATTCACGGCTGATTGTCGTTGTCGGTCCTTGCTCGATCCACGATCATGTCGCCGCGTTGGACTACGCTCGCAAGCTGAAGGAACTGTCGGACAAAGTTCGCGATCATTTCCTGCTGGTGATGCGAGTTTATTTCGAGAAGCCGCGGACGACCGTCGGCTGGAAGGGGCTGATCAACGATCCTCATTTGAACGATACGTTCGATATCCAGACTGGTCTGCGGATCGCTCGTCGAGTGCTGCTGGAAGTGGCCGACATGGGGCTGCCGACAGCCACCGAGATGCTCGAACCGATTACGCCGCAATACATTGCGGACCTGGTGTCGCTGGCCGCGATTGGAGCTCGGACGACTGAATCGCCGACGCATCGCCAGATGGCGAGTGGTTTGTCGATGCCGGTCGGGTTCAAGAATGGAACCGATGGCAGTTTGCAGGTGGCACTCGACGCGATGCTGGCCTCGCGATCGGCTCATAGTTTTCTGGGCATCGACAATGAAGGTCAGACTTGCATCGTGAACACGGCGGGCAACCCGTGGGGGTTCTTGATTCTGCGTGGCGGTCGATCGGGCCCGAATTATGACGCGGCGAGTCTAACCGAGGCGGTGGACTTGCTGAGTAAGGCGAAGTTGCCGCCACGGCTGATGGTCGATTGCAGCCACGCCAATTCGAACAAGGATTATCGCCTGCAGAATGTGGCTTGGAGCGACTGTATCGCTCAGCGCGTGGCAGGGAATCGCAACTTGGTTGGCATGATGCTGGAGAGCAATGTGAACCCGGGCAATCAGCCGCTGCCGTCCAACTTATCGGAGCTGCGCTACGGCGTTTCGATCACCGACGGGTGTATCGGCTGGGAAGAGACCGAGCGGCTGATTCTGACGGCTCATGAGCAGTTGAGTCAGTAGTCGCGGACCCGGAATCGGGGCTCAGTCGTGAAGAGTTATGCTGAAGCATAACCTACGTTAGTACTTCGCGATGAAGGCGAAGTAGTAGAAAATCAGGCCCGTGACTGAGGTCATGACGAGGTCGATCGTCGAGAGCCAGCCGAGGCGTTTATGCAGCTTGCTGTGTGAGCAGGGCTGAGGCGGGTTGGGCATTCTTCGCAGCGCCAAAGTGATCGTGGCGATCCAGAGTAGTGGCGTTGAGATCGCGAAGATCAGGTGGATTCGCAGGATCGTGCGGACGAAGCTGAGTTGTTCGGCGGTAAGCGGGGTGGCTCGCTTGGCGACGACGTTCTGCCAGCCTTTCTGGACGAATTGCAGGTCGTATTCGAATAGCGCGACCGCCACCAGCAGCACGATGCCGAGCAATAGTTGCAGGTTGCGATGCAACTTGTACTGATGGCGAATCTTGACAGCGTACAAGCTGTAAAGCAGCACCGGCACGATCAGCACCAAGGCCACGACCACGAAGTCGAGCATAAATGAGGTGCGGTAGCCGAGAAAACCATCCTTCATGGACTGTTGCTTCTTGTCACAGAGATTTGATCAACGGTTGCAGATGCCCGCGAACTTCGGCCCAATAGAGGCGGCGAAGGCCATCTGGTCGCGCACATCCTAGACTCGACAAGGCATTCCGCACAGCGGAACCGCGATTTTCGTGATCGAAGTACACTGAACGAGGATTTGATCGTGAGACAAACCGGCTGCATACGACTGTTCGCCGCCGTCTGTATTGGAGTCCTGTCGGCGAATGTTTGTATCTCGTTCGCTGCAGAGATCGTAACGATTGCCGGGACGGGCAAGGACGAGTATTCCGGCGACGGCGGGGTGGGATTGGCGGCCGGATTGGGGCAACCGTTCGGACTCGAAATTGGTCCTGATGGGGCGTTGTACTTTTGTGAGTATTCCAATCACATCGTTCGTCGAATGGACTTGAAGACTAATCTCGTCTCGACGGTCGCGGGGACGGGTCGGAAGGCGGGGTATGCCGGGGACGGTGGCGCCGCGACTTCGGCGTTGATGAATTTGCCTCATGAAATTCGATTTGATGAGCAGGGGAACTATTTCATCGCGGACATGTCCAATCACGCGATTCGACGAGTCGATGCCAAGACCAGCGTGATGACCACTGTGGCGGGAACGGGAAAAGTCGGTTTCAGCGGCGATGGTGGCCCGGCAAATCAGGCGATGCTGGGGCAGCCCCATTCGGTCGTGCTGGATCGCGAGCAAGGTCTGTTGATTTGCGATATTAAGAATCATCGCATTCGTCGCGTCGACCTGGCGATGGGAATCATTTCGACATTCGCCGGGACCGGTGAGAAGAAGTCCACACCAGACGGCAGCCCGATCGCGGGGACTGCGTTGAATGGCCCCCGGACATTAGCTGTGGAACCGGATGGCAACCTGATTGTGGTGCTGCGCGAAGGAAATGCCGTCTATCGAGCGAATTTGAAAACGAAGTCGCTGCAGCATCTGGCCGGAACGGGCAAGCAGGGTTACTCCGGAGACGGTGGCGATGCCAAGATGGCTCTGTTTGCCGGCCCGAAGGGTGCGGCGGTCGACAAGCGAGGGAATATCTTACTGGTCGATACGGAGAACCATTGCATTCGAGTCATTCGCAAAGATGGTCGCGTCGACACGGTGCTTGGCGACGGCAAGGCTGGCGATGGTCCTGATGGTGACCCCCGAAAATGCCGTTTGAATCGACCGCACGGGGTTTTCATTGATGATGAAGGCGCGGTCTACGTTGGCGACAGCAGCAACAATAAGATTCGCAAGCTGGCAGCAGGTTGGTGATGCTGGTCACCATGACCATGCGATTCTGCTCCCAAAAATGAAGTCGCGGAACGGACGAATGTCGACTTAGTACTACAGTTGGACATTTACGAGTGGTGAGCCTCTGATTTTATAGTGGGAGCGCATGGCAATCGCCTGGTGATGCCGTTTCCACACGGAGAAGTTCAAAGTTTGCTGGAGATTGACGGGGCGGTTCAATACCAAAAGTCACGAGCAGATTGCGGATTTCTGGAACGCTCAAGCGAATCAGGGGAGGCCGTTTTTTTTGACAGGCTTCCGGGAAGGAGTCCGAGCTCGCATGACCACCAATGACGCATGGGCCAGCATGGAGAGGGTGATGTGCCGGTACCAGCCAATCCACGACCGGACTTCGTATTCATCCAGTCCGGTCAATTGCTTGGCTTGTTCGAAACACTCCTCAATTGCCCAACGTCGCCCCGCAACGGAAACAATCGTGTTGAGAGGAGTTCCTCTGGGAGCACGAAAAAAATAATACGCCAGGTCCGTCGAATCTTTGATCGACCGGCGGACCAGCAGGCCTCCTGCAAATGGACTATCGGGCGAACCTGGCCAGCGGATTTCAGCCCAGTCATACAGACGTTCTCCTTTGGTTCCTGCTCCACAGGACAGGCGTTTCCAGTCCCGCTTTTTGAAGTCGGCCACATGCGCGGAAACACGATCACGACGGCCGTTGTGAAAGATCTGGGCATCCGACTTGATCGCCACGACATAGCCCATTCCCAATTCTTCGCAGCAAGCCCGAAACGCCGAGTCATTACCATAGACTTCATCGGCACAGACCCACTGCACAGGAATCTGGGAATCGACGGCCCGCCGCAGCATTTGTCTGGCTAATTCGGGTTTGGTGGCGAAGAGGGCGTCAGGGGGGATGTGAGCTTCCCGGCACCGCGGGCCATCTTCGATCCAGTCTTTTGGCAGGTACAATTCTCGATCGATCAAAGCGTGTCCTCGGGAGGACGAGTATGCCAGAAACACCCCGATCTGGCAGTTCTCAATGCGTCCTGCCGTGCCGGAGTACATCCGCGCCACACCGGCACTCTTGATTCCCTTTTTGAGGAATCCGGTCTCATCAATGATCAAGATCCCTGCGGGCTCCGCCAAATGTTCCTGGACATATTGCATCAGTTCATCACGAACTTCATCGGCGCTCCAGCGAGAACGGGCGAGGAAGTGCTGCAGGTTGGTCGGTGTCTTTGCTCCCAGATACTCGGTCAGTTGCCAGCCATTCTTGCGTTCTACCTGCGCGATCAATCCCCGCAGGTAGAGTCTTCCCTGAGACTGCATCTCGACTCGACCAAACAGCGCTGAGAAACGCTGAGTGGTCTGCTCCAGTTCCTGCTCCCAGCGGTGCAAATCTCGCGGTAAAATCGTCCCTGACATCGCGATCTCCTCCTCACGGGGGAAATAACGAAAACGGCGATTTAATGAAAGTCCAACTGTAGTACTAGTCAAATTGAAGCAGAGCGCCGCCAAACTTTGATTTGGACGAAGTCCCTGAAAAGAAATGGAGAGGCCAAGTGCGGCTAATGGTGCCGCATCTGGCCTCTTTCCCATTCGCGTCAAAGACTCGCAAACCCGGCCCGTAAAATCGCAGATCGCGGGTGCCACAACAGGAAAGAACACCCGAGCCCCGTCCCATGACAGGACTGAAGCTCACGGATCATTCTTACTTCGCGTACTCGATCACGCGTGTCTCGCGCAGAACGGTGACTTTCACTTCACCCGGATAGGTGAGCGACTGTTCGATCGCCGTGGCGAGATCTCGACACAGTCGAGCCGCTTCGCGGTCGCTGACATCTTGCGGATTGACGACCACTCGGACTTCGCGACCGGCTTGGACGGCGAAGGCTTGTTCGACGCCGGGGAAACCGCAGGCGAGTGATTCGAGTTCTTCCAGGCGGCGGACGTATTTTTCGAGTGTTTCGCGGCGAGCTCCGGGGCGCGAGGCCGAGCAGGCGTCGGCGGCGGCGACCAGTACTGTGTAGATGTACTCGGGACGAATGTCGTCGTGATGACCTAAGGCCGCGTGGACGACTTCTCCCTTTTCGCCGTAGCGCTTCAGGAGTTCGGCACCGACTGCGGGGTGGCCCCCTTCCATTTCGTGATCGGCAGCTTTACCGATGTCGTGCAGGAAGCCGCAGCGGCGACCGAGGTTGCCGTTCAGGCCGAGTTGCTCGGCCATTAAGCCAGTCAGATGCGAAACTTCGATTGAGTGTCGCAGCACGTTCTGGCTGTAGCTGGTGCGAAAGTGCAGACGCCCCATCAGGGCGAGCAGTTTTTCGTGCAAGTTGGGGACACCGGCTTCCTGTGCCGCTTCGTGTCCTTGGCGAAGGATGAACGCTTCCATTTCCTTCTGCGTTTCGGCCACGATTTCGTCGATGCGAGTCGGATGAATCCGGCCGTCCTGGATCAGCTTCACCAACGCTTGCTTGGCCGTTTCACGACGGACGCTGTCGAACGCCGACACCACGACAACGCCAGGCGTATCGTCGACAATCACGTCGACGCCGGTCGCTTTTTCAAACGCGCGGATGTTGCGGCCTTCGCGACCGATGATGCGGCCCTTCATTTCGTCGCTGGGAATGTCGATCGTCGAGACTGTCGATTCGGAGGTGTGAGCCGACGCGTAGCGCTGGATCGACATGCCGATGATTTCGCGAGCCATCTTTTCGGACTGCAGTTTCAGTTCCGATTCCTGCTTCAGAATCAGAGCACCAGTCTCGTTCTTGAGTTCGCGTTCGAGTTGCGTCAGCAACATGTCGGTGGCGGACTTCTGATCGAGGCCGCTGATCTTGTAGAGCTGTTCCTGCCCTTGCTTCATCGTGCGATCGAGTTCTTTTTCTTTCGCTTCGATCGACTTATTGCGATCCGCCAGTTTCAGGTGAGTGGCTTCCAGCATTCGCTCTTTCCGCGCGATGTCGTCCTGCAGATCTTTGATTCCGCCTTCGCGTTTGTCGAGCTGCCGTTCCTGATTGCGCAGATCGTCGCGAGCTTTATTGAGCTCTTTCTCGACCGCTTCCCGGCGACGGAAGCCTTCTTCTTTGGCGGTAAACTCAGCCGCTTTCGCGATATTTTCGGCTTCGCGCTTCGCCTGCTCGACAATTTCATCGCGACTCTTATACGCGCCGCCTTTGGACGTTCGATCGAAAATGAAGCCAATCGCTCCACCTACGAGAACGGCGATGACTGCCACCAAGAAATATTCCATGTGCCCCCCCAATTGTCGTGATCCGGAGACACCCACGGACGAATCGTGTCGAAACACGAGGCCCTGGTCAGGACATGGCAATCCGCCTGATGACAGAGTCACCAGTCGGTCGAGAGCAAACGGATTTTGGAATCGAGATGATCAGCCGCGCATGAAGCGACGCGACGGAATGGAAGCTGTTACCAGTTGGACCGACCCGACAGGATTGCCGAACAAACGGGCGCACCAGTCCCAAGGAGGACTGTTTGCCAATCTGTGCGCGGCGATTGCCGGCCAAATGGAATTGCGCGAATTGGCCTGCTGCAGGATCGCGATGGTCAGCTCATCCAGTTCGACTGGCATGGCTCCCACTGCAATCTGCAGACACCGATAGGCTCGCTGAAACAGCAAGACCACCAGTTCAATCAATTCGCCGAGGAAAGGAAACATCCTGGCACCTTCACACAACTGACCATCAAGAAACTACTTGCGAGGCGGAGTTTGCTCGGCAAAGCCCGCATTCGAAAGACCGTTCGTCTCCGAGCCATGAACAACTCGGTTGTCTCCGGGATGTATTTCGGAAAATAACGCCCAGATTGCGGTCGCATCGTAACACGTTGCAACACATGTGCAACTCTACGGTCGGTCCCTAGTGAAATTCCCTAGCTATGACTTACGAGTCATGATTTCCGGGGCTGCGGCGACGGCTTCGCGGACCAGGGTTCCCATCTTCGGGTGAGAAGGCTCCAGGTCGACAGTTAAGCCCCCTTCGATCAGGGTCTCGGTCGCCGTCGGACCAATGGAAGCGACGACACACCGCTGAGTCGCCTGCAGCCATTTTTCGCGAGAACCGGATTCGTCGGCGACGGCGATCAGATTGTGAAATTGCTGGGCACTGGTGAACAGAATAAGATCGAATTCGCCGTGGATCGTTTGCTGGATTGCCTGGCGTAACGGCGCGGTATCTTCGGGTAATTCCCAGCGGTAGACAGGGACTGAGTGAACGCTGGCACCGAGCCGCCGCAGTTCACCTTCCAGCGTTTCACTCTGTTTTCCGTACTCCTGAACGGCAATTTTCTTTCCGGCGAGCGGGACTTCGGCTACCAGCGTTGCCAGAAGCTCGCGCCAGGTATTCGGTTCGGGAGCCCGGTGGTCGACCCTCAGCCCCCAGTCCCTGAGCACGACCACTGGTTTGGGGCCGCGGACCACGATCGTGCAGCGATTGAACGCCGCCAGGATTTCCGGCCGAGGCCACCGCGTTTCCAGCACGTCCATCAACGCGGCCGCTCCAACGCCGGTTAAGAAGACCATGATGTCGACCTGACCAGCAAACAGGCTCTCGCCAAACGCCAAAGCCGCGTGATTTTGCTCCAGAGGGACTTCTCGCATCGACGGAGCGACCGTGGCAACCGCACCATTCCTCTCGATTAGCGAACGCATTTCCTCGGCCCGGCGACTCTCCAGGCTAAGGACGCGCAGTGGCGAGGTTGAAACCTGTGGAGGTGTTTCGGTCATGGGCGGAATCTCGATTGGTCAATGGGCCGGGACTCGCAGAGTATCGACTCGCAGAGTATCGACTCGCAGAGATTCTGGATCAAGTTGCCGTCGCGCCATATTTCCTTGGTGGGATGGCCTGCGTAAGATGTTCGCACTGGCCACAGTTGGCCCCGGACGAGACGCGCCGTACCCGGTTATGCCAAGACGACGCCCTATTCTAAGGGGTATCGTCATGGCGTGGTTGTTGTTGATTGTGGCAGGGCTGATCGAAGCAGGTTGGGCCGTCGGCCTGAAATTTACCGATGGCTTCACCAAGTTCTGGCCCAGTCTGTTCACCATTCTGGGAATCGTGGCGAGCATGATCCTACTGTCGATCGCCGCCCGGACGTTACCGATTGGAACCGCCTACGCCGTCTGGGTCGGAATCGGAGCCGCCGGAGCAGTGCTGCTGGGAATCTTGCTCCTCGGCGAGCCCGTCAGCCCGGCGAGAATCTTCTTTATCTGCCTGCTGTTAATCGCCATCGTTGGCTTGAAGTTCAGCAGTCATTGACCGGAGGGTGCAGTCGTCAACTGGCGGTCAAGTAAGGCATGGAGTCCCGGGGTGCCACGGTTTTGGAGTCCTCGACCTGTTGATTACACAGATCTCTCCAATCGTTGGCACGGCATTTGCGCAGCCGGACTTGGAGGAATTGGCAGTGTCATTCTTGCAGGAAGCGGACGATGAGCGATGGAATTGG